>NZ_JAUBTI010000022.1:59224-90312 GCF_036702415.1 Microcoleus sp. D3_18a_C4
GGACTTCAGCTATGAGACAGGGATTTCAATCCCTGTCGGACTGGGGGACTCACAGATCCACCCCGATCGCACTCTCGGATTCGCTGACAGAATCATAAATCCACCTAAAAAATCAGGAAAAATCTTTATGGCAATGTGGCGGCTGTATTATCATTTAGTTTGGGCAACAAAAGAGCGACAGCCTCTCATATCTCCCGCAAAAGAAACCGAACTTTACTCTTATATCATCGGCAAAGCAGACGCCCTCAATAGCATCCTTCATGCGATCGGCGGCACAGAAAATCACGTCCACTTAATAGTTTCCATTCCTCCGACCCAATCGATCGCTGAATTCGTTAAAAATATTAAAGGTAGCAGCAGCCGTTATCTCAATCAAACTTTGCAAAATCCCAATAAATTTTCGTGGCAAGAAGGATACGGAGTATTTTCTTTAGGACAAAAACAACTAGACTCAGCAGTCGCTTATGTGATAAATCAAAAGGAACATCATTTGCAAAAAACTACCAATTCGCATTTAGAACAAATCACGGATCAAGACAATCCACCCACCCGGTGGCACCCGAATTCGCCAGAGAATTAATTCAAAAACATTGACCGACTCTCCGACTCGCGGGTTCTCCAGCTATTGCGTTTACATCCAGACCCGCCGGGGATTGAAATCCCCGTCGAGAGAGCGAAAGTCGGTTAAAACCGACTAAAAACCCAGATTCAACAGTCACAAACTTCAGTCCTCTTCAGAGGACTTCAGCTATGAGACAGGGATTTCAATCCCTGTCGGACTGTCGGACTCACAGATCGACCCCGGACTGTCGGATACGCCGATCGCACCCACCAACTTTCATCCCATCTCAACAACATCTACAATGCAATTCCTCGAACTCGTCCTCAAAAACTTCGGGCCCTATGCAGGCACCCAAACCATCAATCTCCGCCCCGAAAAAGACGGAAATCCCTGCCCAGTCATTTTATTTGGCGGCATGAATGGCGGCGGCAAAACCACCCTCATGGACGGCATTCGCCTCGCCCTCTACGGTGGCCGCGCCCAATGTTCCACCAGAGGCAATTTAAGCTACAGCGACTTTCTCAATCAATGCGTCAACCGCCACACTCCCCCATTAGAAGATACCCGTGTCGAACTAACATTTGAACAAGTCCAAGACGACAAATTAACTCAATTCAAAATAGTTAGATACTGGAAAAAATTAGACATCAAAGACACCTTAAGCATTCTCATATACAGCGAGATAGTCAGCGATTGGTGGTCGGACAAAGCAATTACTAACACCTGGGACGAATACATCGAAACCCTTTTGCCCGTCGGAATATCCAACCTATTTCTGTTTGACGGCGAACAAGTAAAAGAACTCGCCGAACTCGAAACACCGCCAGATTTTGTCGTCGGGGCGATTAAATCTCTTTTAGGTTTAGAATTAGCAGAACGCCTCGCCGTCGATTTAGAAATATTAGCCGGCCGCAAGCGGAAAGAAATTGCTGGCAAAAAAGACTTGGCTGCTTTAGAGAAAATCGAACAAACTTTTAAGGAAATTACTGACAAAATAGACTTAGCTAAGCAAGAACAAGCCAGCTTTAAAAATGAGTTAGAGAAAGCTCAAAAAAATCAGAAACAAGCATCAGACAAATTTATTTCTGAAGGCGGGAAAATTGCCGCCGATCGCAGTCAACTAGACAGACAGCTAAACGACTACAGAAATCAGGCAGAAAAAAGCCGTCAAGCCATGATGGAATTGGCGTCAAATACGCTACCACTCGCCCTAATTTCGCCCTTGCTAAGTGAAGCAAAAATTCAAGCAGAAACAGAATCCAGCCAGCAGCAAGCAAAGATTGCCCAAAATGTTATCAAACAAAGAAGCGATCGCCTTCTCAACTATATCGCGCAAATCTCCTTAAATCCCCAACAGCTAGATAAAATTCAAGACTTCATCCGCCAAGAAAACCAAGAACTCGAACAGCAAGCGGGAACAGACGTTTCGCCCTGGATGAACGCCGACAACAACAGCATCCAGCAACTAGAAAACCTTCTTAGCTACCAAATCAAAGCCCAGCAAATTCTAGCCCGCGACCAAATAGAAGAAATCAAAAACATCGAATCCGAAATCGACTTTACAGACAGAGAACTCGCAGCCGCAGCTTCCCCCGAAGCCTACGAAAAACTAGAAGAAGAAGTCAGGAAAGCCCAAAAAGCAGTCGCTATCGCAGCCGCCGCCTGCGAATCAGCCAACCGCCGCGTCGATGAATTAGAAAGAGAATTAGCTAAAAACCAAAAAGAACTAGAAAGCTACAGCAGCGAATTCATCACCATCAGAAACAGCCAACACGTCATCGCTTCGATCGCCAAAGCCCAAGCTACCCTGAAACTCTTTAAAGAAAAACTCACCCTCAAAAAACTCAACAAACTCGAAATAGAAATTACCGACTGTTTCCGCTACCTGTTGCACAAAACCGACCTCGTGCACAGAGTTGCGATCGACACTCAAACATTTAGCCTCTCCATTTACGATCCAGAAGGCAAACCGGTACCCAAACACCGACTTTCAGCCGGGGAAAAACAATTGCTGGCGATCGCCTTTTTGTGGGGATTGGCTAGAGTATCCGGGAGACAATTGCCAGTTGCGATCGACACTCCCTTGGGCCGCCTCGACTCCTCCCACAGAAACAACCTAGTGGAACGCTATTTCCCCTCGGCCAGCCACCAAGTCATCCTGCTTTCTACCGACACGGAAATTAGAAAAGTAGAATACGAAAAACTCCAAGAATTAGAGGCGATCGCCCACAGCTACCTCCTCAAATACGACTCCGCCAAACACCAAACCAGCGTCGAAAAAGGTTACTTCTGGGACTAAAAATTCGCGCTAAAAAATAGCCGCAACCCCCTTGACTTTGCTGGGGAGTTGCGGTAGTATATATATTATAATGGGATGGTTGCGAAAATTTTATTTTTGTCACCATCCCATTATTAAGGATAAATCCTACTAAAATAAGAATACCAAAAAAAACCGATTTAATCAAGTCGCGCCGTGTAAAAAAATGTTAATTATTTCGGGTTATCTAGAGGCTTTGCTTCCCCAACATTAACACTTTTTACAATATACCAAACAATCTTAAACCTATGGAACCACCAGTCGATCGCATCCGCCTCTCCCAAACAGGCAAAGACCAACTATCAAAACTGAAACGATCGACCAAAATCGATCAATGGAATATTCTATGCAGGTGGGGATTTTGCCGATCGCTCGCCGAACCCAGCATCCCATCGCCAGTACCAATTCCCAGCGACAGCAACGTCGAATTAAGCTGGGATGTCTTCGGCGGCGACATGGCCGATATCTTGATAATTGCCCTCAAGCAGCGGTGTCACCAAGACAATTTAGGCACAGAAAAAGAAACTCTAGCCAAACAATTTCGCCTGCACTTGCACCGAGGGATTGGTTATTTAGCCGGCGATCCGAATATTAAGAAAATCGAAGACTTGGTGGCGATCGCTTTATCGCCTGAAAAATTAAGAAATTAACTGATTGTTGACTGTTGGCGGTTCACTCATGTTATTGGTTATATCAATTCCGGTTGGATCGGAATGATTTAACCGCAGAGTACGCAGAGAACACAGAGGAAGAGAAGAGAGAGAGGAATAATTTCGATGAATCGTGGATTTGATATTATTAGCAGACTCAAACAAGTAACAAATAAGAAGTAACAAATAACTTATTACTTGAGTAACAGGGGGAAAAAATGCCCTACTGGGCCTTGACCTTCCCCAATATCCAAAGCATATTTGAGAGCAGTAGTAACATAATTCTTAGCCAATGTCACCGCCGTCAATAAATCTTTACCTAATGCTAAATTAGCAGCGATCGCAGCACTCAAAGTACAACCAGTTCCATGAGTATTGGGAGTATCAACATTCTCAGTCTTCAACACATCCAACCGCGTACCATCAAACCAAACATCAATTCCCCGCAAATCCCCCTTCATCCCGCCGCCTTTCACCAAAACAGCTTTCGCACCCAAACGATAAATCTGCTGCGCCGCCGATCGCATATCGTCTAGAGAAACAATCTGCAAACCGCTCAAAATAGTCGCCTCAAACCGATTGGGAGTCACGACAGCAGCCATTGGAATCAAAACATCCCGCAAAAATGCGATCGCCCCGTCATCAATCAATCGATCGCCCGATCGTGAAACCATCACCGGATCGACAACCAAATTCCCTATTCCCAAAGCTTTTACCTGTGAAGCCACCGCCGCCATAATTTCCCGATTCAGCAGCATCCCAGTCTTCACAGCCTGCACCCCAATATCCGCAACCACCGCCTCAATTTGAGCCGCCACAGCCTCAGCAGACAAAGCATCCACCCGCATCACCCCCAAAGTATTTTGAGCCGTCACGCAAGTCAAAGCACTCGTACCGTGCACGCAGTGAAACGCAAAAGTCCGCAAATCCGCCTGAATTCCGGCCCCGCCGCCACTATCGGAACCAGCCACAGTCAAAGCCACAGGAATCTTCGATTTAATCATCTTCTTCCACCCCAGATAAACGCCAACTTGAACCAGACAAATCCCAATCATATCTGTGGCACGGGCGTCCCGCCTATGCTTCCCCGTGGCACGGGCGTCCCGCCTGTGCTGCCCCGTGGCACGGGCGTCCCGCCTGTGCTGCCCCGTGGCACGGGCGTCCCGCCTGTGCTGCCCCGTGGCACGGGCGCCCCGCCTGTGCTTCCCCGTGGCACGGGCGTCCCGCCTGTGCTTCCGAAGGGGTTAAAATTCCCAAACAAAATTAGCTATGATTAAACCAAATGTAAAGAATTATTGCAAACAACTGTGAAAATCACCCGAATCGACCTCAACTCTTGGATCTTCCACATCGCAGGCCAAACCATCCTCGTAGATCCCTGGCTGGTCGATCCCCTCGTATTTTACGGTCAACCCTGGCTGTTCACCGCCTACCACAACACCCCCGTCGCCTTCACTCCCAGCACCTTACCGCCGATCGACCTCATCCTGATTTCCCAAGGATTAGACGACCACTGTCACAGGCCCACACTCGAATTGCTTGATCGCACAATTCCCGCGATCGCCTCACCCACCGCCGCCAAAGTCCTCAGCAGTTTAGGTTACACCAATATCACATCTTTAGCCAATTGGCAAGAATTTAATTATCAAGAAAAGTTACAAATTACCGCCGTACCCGGAGCAGAAATCGGGCCCGGACAAGAAGAAAACGGCTATTTGCTCAAAGATTTAAGCAGCGGCGAGACACTTTACTACGAACCGCACCTGCCGCCATTAGAAAAAGTCAAACAGAAAATAGACACAGTAGACGTAGCGATCGCGCCAGTCATCGGTCAAATCTTCCCATTCCTCGGACAAGTCATCATCGGCCCTTCGGAAGCCCTGAAGCTTGCCCAAACACTCAAACCTAGGTTTTTCCTTCCTACAGCGACGGGAGACATCCGAGCCACAGGCATTTTACCAATGTTAGTGCGATCGATCGGCAGCATCCCCGAATTTCGCGATTTACTAGCAAAATCGGGACTCTCCACCCAACTCCTCGAACCCGAACCAGGCCAAACCCTAGAAATTTTAGATTTTAGATTTTAGATTTTAGATTTTTTAGATTTTAGATTTTAGATGCTCGATATTTTCGATTTTTTAGATGGGAAAGTAGAGATTCAATTCCAAATCCCCAATCCCCAATCCAAAATCTAAAATCCAAAATCGCCAAATCCCCAATCTAAAATCCAAAATCTAAAATCTAAAATCATCTTGGCGGGCGACGGTTACGCAAAAACTCAGGAATATCCAATCCCAAATCCTGCGGCGGTTTCGCTTTCGGATCGGGCGTCTGTTGAGCAGGAGTCACCGGCACAGTTGCAGCCCGCCAAGGAGCATTAACATTTTGTGTCCGCCCCGGAGGCGGAGGCGACGCAACTTCTCCCGAAAAACCAGTAGCGATCACAGTAATCTTAATTTCGCCCTGAAGCCGCTCGTCAATCACCGCTCCAAAAATAATATTGGCATTCGGATCGACAACCTCGTAAATCGTCTCAGCCGCCGCATTCACCTCGTGCAGCGTCATGTCAGTACCGCCAGTGATGTTAAACACCACACCTCTAGCGCCCTCAATAGACGAAGCTTCCAGCAGAGGCGAAGAAATAGCCTGCATCGCAGCCTCCCTAGCCCGCGACTTGCCAGAACCCACACCGATGCCCATCAAAGCCGAACCCGCATCCGCCATTACTGCCCGCACGTCAGCAAAGTCAACATTCACCAAACCGGGAATAGTAATAATGTCAGAAATACCCTGAACCCCTTGGCGCAGGATATCGTCAGCAACTCGAAAAGCCTCTTGTACCGGCATTTGTTCCGAAATCACAGACAGCAGCTTGTCGTTAGGAATTACAATCAGCGTATCCACCCGGGTTTGCAAAGCCGCAATCCCTTCCTCAGCTTGGCTGGTGCGCCGCCGTCCCTCAAACGTAAAAGGCCGCGTCACTATGCCCACAGTCAAAGCGCCCATTTCCTTAGCGACCTCAGCCACGATCGGAGCCGCGCCCGTGCCCGTACCGCCGCCCATGCCGGCTGTGATAAACACCAAATCCGCGTGATTCAGAGCATTAGCAACCTCGTCGCGAGATTCCTCCGCAGCCTTTTGACCGATCGCCGGATTGCCCCCCGCCCCCAAACCGCGCGTCAACTTCTGTCCGACTTGCAAGCGTTTCGGAGCATTTGAGAGAACCAGAGCTTGGGAATCTGTATTCACACACCAAAACTCGACACCAGAAACCTCGCTGGCAATCATCCGGTTAACGGCGTTGCCCCCACCGCCGCCGACGCCAATTACTTTGATTTTGGCAGCACTGCTGGGCATTATGTCTTTGGGATTGACCATAGGATCGATATCAATACTATCTACATTTACATAACCAGACTTGCGTCTAAAGGGATTGGCGGAATCTGCAGCCACCGGAAAATTTTTTACTTCTTCCGAAGGGGGACTGTCTTGGTCAGACCCCTGTCTATTATTAAGCTTCATTAGAGTCGGGGATGGTAGATTAGAGCTTGTTAACTAAACGCCAATTCACAATCAACTATAGGCTAAGTTGCGCGAAAAACTAACACAGATCGATGCTTAATGTTAGCAATCTCGGATTTGGCCGACCTCGCTAGCCCAGACCTCGCTTGACGCCATCCAGGTACTTGACCGGATTAAGGCAGTTGTAAGCTGCGTCAGAAGGAAAAAAAATGGATACTAGCCCCAGACGCGGATCGCTATCCAAAAACTGTGCTGATTGCAAGCCCTGCCTATAGATCCTGATGGGCAAAAATTCTGCCTATCGATCGATACCTTCTACCTTCTGTTGACAGAGAATCAATTCTGGGCGCGAGTGGGTGCGGGAGTTGAACTGTCCAAACTGCCGGGGAGTTGTGGCAAATGGACGATCGGCGAAGCAGGATTTTTCAAGTCAATGTAGGCTATGAGGCTTGAATCTATCTGTTTTGGCAATTGTCGCATTCGGTCTAAAACCTTAAGTTGCTCCGCAGTCTTGGAACTGTACGGCCCTAAGTGTACGGTACCGATCTCTGTTTTCAAGATCAAGTTGTTCGGGTTTTGCCAATTAATCTCAAACACTTTCACCGTCAAGCCGCTGAGTCCTTGGTAAAACTTCGGCCAATAGGCGCGATACTGTTCCAAAGGCCCGATGACTTTTAAAGTGGGCAAAGAACGCTGAGGCGGAGGTCCCGGAATGCTGCCGGGCCCGATCGAACTATTGTGCGATCGTACAGCAGTATAACTATCCGACGGCATCCAACCTCCGCGAGCGTCCAGCCACCCCACTTTTTCCTTGTCACTGTTCGATCTCAACACCGCCGTCGGCTGCGCCACCGCCACCGGCAGTCGTTCTGCCACTTCTACAGTCAAACTCGGCGGAAACAAGTTGCGAGTCACCTTAGCTTTGGCGATCGGCCCGGTTGACTCCAGCTTTTGGGCCAGCGCCTGCGGTTGAATCCCCCACAATGACTGCGGGTAAGACAGCGGCACCAAAGACCGCACCGCCTTGTCCGACAGCCACTGATTGCCCTCCACCTTCACTTGTTCCGATCGGGCAATCAACCAAGCCGGCTGCCCAATCCACCACAGCAAACCCCCAGCCATTGCGCTTGCTGCCAGCATTTGCCACACAACAGCCACCAATCGAGCGCGCCTCTGCTGCCGCAACTTTTGGCGCCTGCGCCCTAACTCTGTTTGAGAAACCGCTCCAAAACTAGCCATCTACGTCTTGACAATATAGTAATTAAGGATTAGCACACATTCAAAACTGTTTAATCTCTGTCTCTTGAGCCCTGTTTTCCCCTACCATTTAACCAGATCCCCGCAAATTTACCCAGACTGCTGCCAATATCAGTAATATCACTGAGTCCGCTAAGTAATAAAAAATTATTAATTAATAATTGCCAATTCCAGCGCCGGGAAAACCCCTTACCAGAGCAAGGTTCTTTGGGTATTTAGGGCATTACCCCACAGGGCAAAAGGTTACAAATCAAACTAAACTCAAGTAAAGAAAGTTTAGACTTTCGATTAACTTTTTAACTTTTATTCGGCTTCAATTGTGATCGCACTCGAATTAGACAGATTCTATAAAGCCTGCAACCCCAGCAAGACCCTTGTTGCGGGAGACCCAGGGGATTATCAATACTACATTGATTTTGGTTCCGTGCGTGGCGGCAAAATCATTGAATCTTTACAGCGAACCATTACCCGCATCTCCCCCAACGAGCCAACCTGTCAGCTATTTACAGGACATATCGGCTGTGGCAAATCTACGGAATTGTTTCGACTGAAAGCTGAGCTAGAGCAAGAGGGTTTTTGCGTTGTTTACTTCGAGTCTTCCCAAGACTTAGACATGGGTGATGTAGATATCAGCGATATTTTGCTGAGCATTGCGCGCCAAGTCAGCGAAACTATGGAATCAGCTAAAATCAAACTCAGACCGAGCTATTTTACAAATCTGTTTGCAGAAGTGGCAGAATTTTTGCAGACTCCCATAGATTTGTCAGCGGAAGCGGAGTTATCTGTAGGCATTGCTAGAGTTACTGCTAAAACTAAAGACTCTCCCAAACTGCGATCGCAACTCAGGCAATATCTCGAACCCCGCACCAACAGCATCTTGCAGTCCATCAACGAAGAACTCCTCAACAAAGCTAACGCCGAACTCAAGCAGCAAGGGAAAAAAGGGCTCGCAGTCATCGTTGACAACCTCGATCGCCTCGACGCCTCCCTCAAACCCAGCGGACGCACCCAGCCAGAATACCTGTTTTTAGACCGCGGCGAACAGTTGAAAAAACTCAATTGCCACGTCGTCTACACGATTCCCCTGACTTTGATTTTTTCCAACGACTTCGGCCGCCTCGCCAGTCGATTTGGAGTCAAACCCAAGGTGATGCCAATGGTACCAGTGCAAGTGCGATCGGGCGACGACCACATTGAAGGAATGGCACTGCTGCGCCAGCTAGTATTAGCTAGAGCTTTTCCGAAAGTTGCTCCCCATCAACGCATTGATTTGATTTCCCAGGTGTTTGACTCTCCCGAAACTTTAGATCGGCTTTGTCGGATTAGTGGCGGTCACGTTCGCAATCTACTGATGCTTTTGTATAGCTGTTTGCAGCACGAAGACCCTCCCTTCTCTCGCGAATGCCTCGAAAGCGTCATTCAAGAATATCGCGATGACCTTTTGGGAGCCATCAATGACATGGAATGGGAATTGCTGTTTCAAGTCGTCAACCGACAAAGTGTAACCGGCGAAGAAGAGTCTCAAATCTTGTTGCGAAGTATGTTTGTCTTTGAATACCGCGATCAAGAAGGTCGTTGGTTTGGGATTAATCCAGCCCTAGCAGAAACCAGAAAATATAAGGAGTGGCTGCAGCGCAGTGAGCCAAAATAGTTGGGATTTTTGAGATGCCTTCGCGACTCTAAGAACCCTTAACCACCAGAAACTTAGAAAGAATTTAACTGAAAATTCATCGCTCACCACTCCGAAATCTTACAATCCAATACAGAAATTAGTCAGCGGTTTTTCCCACTGGCTGATTTCTGTTGAATGCTGGCTATAGGCGGTGAATATTATTGTCGTGTAAAACTTTGCCGCCACTAAGGACTTTCCCCACTTTCAACTCTCATATCTGCAATGTCAGACCCCCTATGTCTGTTTTTACCTGTTGCTCTTAATTTCACATAATCCCATCCCGGACGACAATTGTTTTGGCTGTTGTGTTAAATGCCTGCTACAGATATATCGGAGTTGTTTACTAATAGCTAGTCGTCGCTATGAGGATAAACTTAGCGGTTGGCTATTTACGATCTGTAGTCCTTTATATATAGCTGAATCAAAAATTCTCAGGTGACATTAAATTTTTATTGGGAAGTCTAGCATTCTCTGAGATTGAGAGGTATGATATCTTTACATTGGATCTAATAAATATGTAAGTATTGATAGGACGAGTACGAAAAACTACGTATTTATACAGAGATAAAGCGTGAGACAGAGACGGCGATGTCTAAGTAGATACGCTTTCAGTCACGATTGGCGAGCGTTAGGTAATTGATTAATGCAAAAGAGGTGCACGCATGACCGATCTAATTAAGGTACAAGAAACTGCCAACTACAACGAGCGATCGCTCAAAACTCTGGTCAGGTCAATCACAATGTCTCAACACCAATTCTCGCTAATTTTGGTGCGCTGCAACTACGAGCAGTTGCGGCAGCGCTGGGCGCAGCGGCTGCGAGAAGTGTCCCCAGTTCCAATTCAAGATATCGTCCTGCCACCTTCAGTCAAAACCCTTTACACTACCCTGCAGGCAAGCACTTTTCACGAGGGGTACTCGCCTGTGGGTGCCGCCTCGGCTTTGATGGTATTCGGTTTAGAAACAGTAGTAGCGATCGACGAACTGATGGCTTCTACCAATCAAGTGCGAGACGAATTTCGCAAAAATTTTTCCTGCCCAGTGATTTTGTGGGTAACAGATGACATCGTGACCAAAATGATTCGTCTGGCCCCGGATTTCAAAAGTTGGGCCGCCGCCACAATTAAATTTGAAATGGGCGTTGAGGAATTAATTAATTTCCTCGCTAGGCGGGCCGATACTATATTTAAAATAGGCGAACTCAATCCAGAACTCGCCAGCAGCAACGTCAGCACCATCGGTAATTGTGAGACCTGCGAAACCCCGTCCGAAAAACGCGGTCTGGATCGCGAAATCATCCCCGGAGAACGCTTTCTAACTTTTAACTCAGGGCCCCAAAACCGAGGACAATCAGATGTCCACTCGTATTCGCCCTTGAGTCCTGGCAATACCTTCGATTTGGCGATCGGCTCTTTGCCACGCCGAGAACTAGAATTAGCTTTAAGAGATTTACAAAATCGCGGTGAAGAATTAGAACCCGCCCTCAAAGCCAGCCTGCAATTCGTTCTCGGTCGAGATTACTATGTCAGCGACCAAACCGAAACTGCCTTAATTCACTACCAAGAAAGTTTAGCATTTTGGCAGCAGAAAACGGGCAACTGGGAACTGGCAAACTTGGAACATTCAGGAAACCCAGAAACCTTCCCCTCCTTGTCGAATCCTGTCCCGCCAATTTTATTTTTAGAGAGAGAAGGCATCGTGCTGTTTCACATAGCCCTGTGTCACCGCTTGCAAGCAGCCAGAAACCCGGTAGCCAACCGCCAGCACTGGGAACAAGCTTGGATTAGCCTGGAACAATCTAGAAACGCTTTCTCCCTTGCCTCACGCCTCGAATTGGTAGCTGAGGTGACAGCACACCTCGGAGAAGTGCTGCAGCGCCTGAAAGCTTGGGGAGAGTTGCAAGCATTAGCTGAAAATTCTTTGCAGTTGCACTTCACTTACGGTACTCCCAGCCAACTAGCTCAAGATTACGGCTTTTTGGCTGAAGTTGCCCTGCAAGAGTCGAGGTGGAGTCAAGCCCGCCAGCTAGCCGAGTTGGCTTTGGCGATTTTGGATCAAACGCCTCATGATTTGAGATTGCTGATTGAAGATTTGAGATTGGGGTTTGAGGGAAATTATCCAGAATTTGTGGGCCCTAACGAGCCCTGTAACGAACCCAAATCTAAAATCCAACATCCCAAATCCGACAGGAGTTCGTATCTTTTACTTTTAGCCCGAAGTTTGCGGCAGCTAGGCCAGTGGGAAGCGGCGGTTCATTCTTTGGAGTTGGCTCAATCTCAAAGCGAGCCGAAGTACGACCCCCGACTTTACATCGATATTTTGACGGAATTGCAAGCGGTTTATTTCGAGCAGGGAGAGTATCTTAAAGCGTTTCGGATTAAAAAAACCCAGCGTTCGATCGAATATCAATACGGATTTAGAGCTTTTATCGGCGCCAGCCAATTGCAGCAGCAGCGCCAAGCCGTCAATCCTTCAGGCCCCTCAGCTCAAAACCAAGCTGCCATCGCAGCCTCCATGACAGCTTACTCGCGCCAAACAGATATCAATAGCTTGCTAGAAAGAATTAGCAGGGACGACCATAAATTAACTATTATTCATGGGCCCAGCGGAGTCGGGAAAAGTTCTCTAGTCAATGCCGGCTTAGTACCAGCTTTGAAAAATATTACTCCGGGCGCGCGGGATACATTGCCTGTAGTAGTCAAAGTTTACACCGACTGGCTGGTGGAGTTAGAAAATGCTTTGAACAGCGCACTGTACGACAAACAAGCCGAAGAGGAAAGTAAATTAATCTCGAAAGGACTACAGGAAATCCACAAAAAAAGTTGCTCGCTTATTCCTGCTCGCAGCTCGGAAGTCTCTTCTTTTATTATAGAGCAGTTGCGCGAAAATGCCACCAATAATTTGTTGACTGTGCTGATTTTCGATCAATTTGAAGAGTTTTTCTTTGTTTCGACTTCAGTGGCACAAAGACAACTTTTTTATAATTTTCTGCGCTTATTTTTGAATTTGCCTTATGTCAAGATCATTCTGTGCTTGCGCGAAGATTATTTGCACTACTTACTAGATTGCGATCGTTTCCCTAATCTTGACGCTATTAACAATAATATTCTCGACAAAAGTATCCGCTACCAACTGCGGAGTTTTTCTATCAAAGACGCGCGGGCTGTCATCGGACACTTAACAGAACGGGCGGAATTTTATTTAGAGCCGGCACTGATCGATGCCTTCGTGGAAGATTTAGCAGACGAACTGCAAGAAGTGCGACCGATCGAATTGCAGGTAGTGGGAGCGCAACTGCAAGAAGAAGGTATTACCAGTCTAGCACAATACCAGCAATTGGGGGACAATCCCAAAGCGGAATTAGTGAAGCGATCGCTCGAAAGAGTCATCTCTGACTGTGGCCTGGTTAACGAAGACGCAGCTTGGAAAATATTGTTTTCCCTGACAGATGAAAGAGGCGTTCGCCTGATAAAAACCAAACACGAACTCTCGTTAGTTACAGGCTCGCAGCCAGCCGAGGCCCGCGAAACCGAATTATCGGCGATCGGCAGAAATCGAATTTCCCTACCGCGACAGTTCGCTGCATACCCTGAAAGCCGACAAAAGAAAACCGACAACCTCGACTTAATTTTAGACATTTTAGTTGGTCACGGTTTGCTATTTCTGCTGCGGGAAGCGCCCGAAGACCGCTATCAATTGGTACACGACTATTTAGTGCGACCGATCCGCCAAAGATTCGGCTTAGAAGCCAGACTGCACAAAGCAGAAGCAGACAAAAAAATGAGTCAAGCACAGCTCTACCGAGCCAATACTTTTCTCAAACAACTGCTGGGAGTAGCAGTGATCGGCGTCCTGCTGCTCACCGGTTCCACCATCGCCGCCGTAAATTTTTGGTGGCGGGCTGTGGGTCAAAAACAGCTAGCTGTCGCTCAAACTCAGCGAGCCGAAATCAGTACCCTGACGGCAGCTTCTGAAGCACTTTATTTCTCAAACAACAAATTTGACGCCATGATGGAAAGTTTGAGAGCGGGTAAAAAGTGGAAACAGATCGAACACTCCCAACAAATGTATACTCTTAAAGACACCGAAATTCTGATTTCTGCTGCCCTCCAGCAGGCAGTTTATGGAGTCAAAGAACGCAACCGCTTGGAAGGACACGGCGATGTAGTTTGGGGTCTTAGCTTCAGTCCAGACGGCGAAACAATAGCTTCTTCCAGTGTAGATAAAACCGTCAAACTTTGGCGGCGCGACGGCAGTTTGCTGGCAACTTTAAAAGACCACACTAACAGTGTCTCCTGTGTGGCGTTCAGTCCCGACAACAAAACCATAGCCTCGGCAAGTTTAGATAAAACTGTCAAAATTTGGCACACAGACGGCAGTTTGCTGGCTACTTTCAAAGGGCATACTAATAGCGTTACCAGCGTTGCTTTTAGTTCTGACGGTCAAACGATCGCCACTGGCTCTACTGATAAAACTATCAAACTTTGGAAAACCGACGGCACGCTGCTGCGAACGATCGAACAATTTGCTCCCGTAAATTGGCTAAGCTTCAGCCGCGACGGCAAAATAATCGCTGTGGCGAGCGATGACGGTAGTGTGAAACTGTGGAGTTCGGACGGCAGGTTAATCGCTAATTTATGGCACAGCGAAAACAGACAACCCTCGAAAATTTACACCGTCAGTTTCTCCCCCGATGGTGAAACGATCGCCAGTGCGGGTGAAGATAAAACGGTGAAAATCTGGAGCATCGCTGCACTCAAACACCCAGCAACAGAAAATTCAACACCAGCAAAAAAAGGTGAACTGCTAGCAACTTTGCGGGGACACAGCAAGTGGGTATTTGGTGTCAGTTACTCCCCCGACGGTCAAACACTTGCTTCTGGAAGTGCAGACGGGACTGTCAAACTCTGGAGTCTTGCTGGTGTTGGCGACAAACGCCCAACGGATGCTAGCAACATTAAACCAGAGAGTCGCTTACTGAGAACTTTTGAGGGACACGCCGATCGAGTTACTCAGGTGAGTTTTAGCCCGGAAGGCAAAACCTTGGCTTCGGCAAGTTTTGACAAAACTATCAGGCTGTGGCGACTCGATGACGTGCCGCTCAAAACCCTCGACGGACACCAAAACCGGGTGCAAGGCGTTACTTTCAGCCCCGACGGCCAAAGGCTGGCTTCTGCTTCTACGGACAACACTATCAAACTCTGGAGCCGCACGGGGGTTTTGCTGGAAACCTTGGAAGGACACACTCAGAGAGTCGCCAGCGTCAGTTTCAGCCCCGACGGCCAGCTACTTGCTTCTGGGAGTTACGACAAAACGGTGAAGGTGTGGAGTTTGACAGAAGATGGCATGAATAATATTGTCCCTTGTCCTTCGGCTCCGCTATTCCCGTGTTCGCCTTCTGTGCTGTTGACTCTCGACGACCACGCCGACAGCGTGATGAGCGTGAGTTTTAGCCCCGACGGCGAGGTTCTGGCAACGGCTAGCAAGGATAAGACTGTGAAACTCTGGACTAGAAACGGCAGGCTGATTAAGACTTTGACGGGACACACAGGCTGGGTGACTGGGGTGACTTTCAGTCCCGACGGCTCGATGCTGGCTTCTGCAAGCGATGATGGTACTCTCAAACTCTGGAATCGGGACGGTCGTTTGCTAAGAACTTTTGAAGGAGCTCACAACAGTTTTGTGTTGGGGGTTGCTTTTAGCCCTGATGGCAAAATGCTGGCTTCGGCTGGTTACGACAATTCGGTGAAATTGTGGAAGGTGGATGGGACTTTGGTGGCGACGCTGCTGAAGGGTTCTAGCGACAGCGTGACTAGCGTTGCTTTTAGCCCGGATGGTTTGTTGGTTGCTTCGGGTAGTTACGATCATAAGGTGAAGCTGTGGAGTCGCAGCGGGACTTTGCTGAAAACTTTGACGGGTCACAAGGATAGTGTGATGAGTGTGAGTTTTAGCCCTGATGGGAAGGTTCTGGCTTCTGCGGGCCGGGATAATCGGGTGATTTTGTGGAATTTGGATCTTGACGATTTGCTGGTGAGGGGCTGTGACTGGGTGGGAGATTATCTGAGGACTAATCCTAATGTGAGCGATCGCGATCGGCGTCTCTGTGAGGGGGTTGGGGCAAAATCTCAGTTTTAGTCATTTGCTCCTTTCATTTTTTCTTGGGATACAGTTGAAACAAGCTCAGTTTTTTCAGGATTTTTTACTCTTTTGCTTCGGGTAACATTAGTAGTAAATCATCACAACAATCGCTGTTTTTTTGGTAGAGTTCGCATATCTCTCTTGCTGAGTCACCATCAAAAATACAACTTCGCTCTTCAGCCATAGCTGCTAAGTTAAACATTCTGCGTTCTTCTGCTGGCCATCCAATGTCCATCCATTTCTCCCAAGACCAACCCCTTGAATCAAGTTGTTCTAAGTCAATGGAGCGAGCTGGTATTGGCATAGGAGTTTTGAAAGGTGATGGGTCGAGCAGTCGGGATTTTTCTTGAGCAAACATTTCTTTCCCGAAATCGCTGAAACGGTCTAAATGTTTTTCTATTTTGGCAACTAAGGCTCGCACTTCGCCAAATTGTTCAAAAGTCCACAGCACATTAGCTAACTGATAGAGAATGACAGGATTGGACGGATCGTACTTCAGGGCCTCTCTATACAGTGGCAATACTTTGTTGAACTTTCCATACCCAAACCAGAGGCGATTCGCTTCATCAAATAATCGCTTTGCGTCTGGAAACATTAGTTCTAAATACCCAAAAGAATTGTCGTTTTCTTGCTTGAGTTTGCGTTTTTCTATTTGTGATTGACGAGTGATAAACGGAAAACTTCGCTCTTCACCCAGGGCGGCTAAGTTAAACATTCTGCGCTGTTTTGCTGCTGATGAAATACACATCCATTGTTTGTGAGATAAACCCATTGAATTAAGTTCTTCTAAGTCAATGGAGCAAGCTGGTATTGGCATCGGAGTTTTGAAAGGTGATGGAGAAAGCAGCCTGGGTTTTGCTTTAGCAAACACTTCTTTCCCGAAATCGCTGAGACGGTCTAAGTTTCTTTCTATTTTGGCAACTAACGCTCGCACTTCGTCAAATTCTTCAAAAGCCCACAGCACGTTAGCTAGCTGATAGATAATGACAGAATTAGACGGATCGTACTTCAGGGCCTCTCTATACAGTGGCAATACTTTGTTCAACTTTCCTTGCGAAAACCAGAGACGATTCGCTTCATCAAATAACCGCTTTGCTTCTATGATATTCATGTTTTTCCACTCGTTCTGAAAAAGCTGAGATTCTTCAAATTTCTCTAAAAAAGCTCAGCTTTTTCAAAGAATTTTTTACTCTTTTGCATCGGGGAACATTAGTAGTCAATCATCAAAACAATCGCTGTTTTTATCGTCTAATTTGCATATCTCTCTTGCTGAGTCACCATCGAAAAGATAACCTCTATCTCGATCCCGGGCTGCTAAGTTAAACATTCTGCGCTGTTCTGCTGGCGATCTAATGTCCATCCATTTCTCCCAAGGCCAACGCTTTGAATCAAGTTCTTCTAAGTCAATGGAGCAAGCTGGTATGGGCATCGGAGTTTTGAAAGGTGATGGAGCGAGCAACCGGGATTTTTCTTTAGCAAACATTTCTTTCCCGAAATCGCTGAAACGGTCTAAGTGTTTTTCTATTTTGGCAACTAACGCTGGCACTGCGTCAAATTGTTCAAAAGCCCACAGCACGTTAGCTAGCTGATAGAGAATGACAGGATTGGTTGGATCGTACTTCAGGGCCTTTCGATACAGAGGTAGCACTTTGTTGAACTTTATATCCCCAAACCACAGACGATTCGCTTCATCAAATAACCGCTTTGCTTCTATGTGATTCATAGTTCTCAACTTCCTCTTTGACTTTGGCAACAATGTGAATTATGGTCTCGGACTAATGTCTTGATGGTAAGGTCTTAAGTAAGTTTGAAATATTGCACAGAGAAGTTACCTTAATCTCGTCGCATATAATTTAAGTTCGATCGATCGCTCTCATTCTCGCGTCGCAGCTCTTCTTCCTCCTTAAGTATTTCAGAGTCATACCAACCCTTACCATTAAGATAAGTTTCGTAAGCCAAAAGAAACATTCTACGATCTTCAGCAGCAGCACTAATTACAGACCAATTATTCCTATTAAAATTCATCGAATAAAGTTGCTTGAGGTCGATTTCCCACGCGGGAATGGGCAGAGGCGGCCTATAAGAGGGACGTTGCAGTAGCCACTCTTTCATTGTAGCAAAAAGCTTTCTGCCCCTCTCACTCAGACGGTCTTGATAAAGGGATGCCAGATCGAGTGCTTGCACAGCTTCATCGAACCGTTCAAAGGCTCGCAGCACAACCGCAAGTTGATAGAGCATTACTGGGTCAGTCGGGTCGTACTTGAGGGCTTCTTGATAAATTGGTAGAACAAGGTGATAGCGTCCTTCCTTAAACCAGAAATGATTGGCTTTCTCAAATAGCTGTCTGGCGGATGGTCGCAGATTATTTAATATTGCGATATCGCTCTGATTATTAAGTCTGGCTTGTTCGGCTTCCCAAGTTTTTTGGAATTCAGAAAAAGGCAGACTTCTGTCATAGGTAATTGCTGCCAAAAGAAACATTCTCCGCTCGCTAGCAGCAATAGCAATTTCAAGCCACTCATTATAATTAAAAGTCTTTAAGACAAATTGTTTTATGTCGATTTCTATTGCTGGTATGGGCAAGGGCCGTGCATTATAAAGATGTTTCAGCAGCCATTTTTTCCTTCTATCTAAAAGTTTTCTGCCTATTTTGCTGAGAAGGATTTGGTGAAGAGATGCCATTTCGAGTGCAAGTGCTGCCTCATCGAAGCGCTCAAACGCCCGCAGAACCACAGCCAGTTGATAGAGCATTACTGGGTCAGTGGGGTCGTACTTGAGGGCTTCTAGATAAAGCGGTAGGACAAGGTGATAGCATCCTTCCTCAAACCAGAAATGATTGGCTTGCTCAAACAGCCTTCTGGCTTCTGCTGGGTTGACTGCTTTTACGTCTTTTGGTGGGAAGAAAAATTCAGTCATAGCAACACAATTGGGTAGGAGTTGAAACGTTTTATGGGAGGTTTTGATGGTAGTTGATTAGGTAGGTATCCAATATTGGTTGAACCATCTCTCTCACACCGCGATTAATCGTTGATTTAGCTGAATTCAATAATATAGCCAGGCTATTACCTTGATCTTTATTTTGTTTCAAGAATCCGTCAGAAGTTTCTTCAAGCTGTGCGGCAAATTCTCTTAATTCCGCAGCTATCTGAGCGGGTGTTTTATTCACCTCGCCTCCAACTCCCGGTAGAAGACCATCGATAATGTTGGCAACGTTATTGAGCATTGCTTCAGCATCATAAGTTTTAAGGATTCTAGTAGATACTTCTTCAGGATTCAAGGCGGCTCGAATCGCTTCCATAACGGTAACTTGCTGGTTAACCTGTGCTTGCAGTGTGCTGAAAACAGGTGTTATAGCTTCCATTGCTTCTATGTTACCAAGAGCCATGAAATAGTTAAATGCACGTTTGGCCGCTTTGAGATATTTCCCATCTGGGTTATAGCCTGATTCCGGGTCTTTTTTGTTATTGAATACCAGCTCGAATACCTCTTTACGCATTGTACTGGCATACCAACCCAGTTTTTCCTTGGGAAATGTTTCGGGCTGCTTAAGGATAAAGGCAGTCTGAAACTCCGCTCCACCCGGTCGAGTTTCCAAAGGAAGATTTGTGGTGCTTGTATCTTCTTCGATTAGGTAAAATTCTGCATCCTCAGAGAAAGGCTGAGTAGAGAAAAGAATCTCTCCAGTAGTTGCCTGTTTAGCGGAGATGCCTAAAACCTTAGTAATGCCGATAAAACGGTTTCCATCGACCTTCGCCCGCCAGAAGGTATTGATAAAATCCCGATCTGTCCCATTTAATCCTTGTAATGCCTCCGAAATTGTACTGCGATTATTTTCAAGTTCGCTAAGACTCTTATATACTAATCGCTCTCCTTTGGAACTTCTAATCATAATCTTCTCAAATTCAACTCTTGGGTTTGTTTGATTGCGTCTTACAAAGTCGATAAGAGTATCGACAATAGCTGTCGCTGCGTTTTGAGCATTGGGAGCGGATACGTCAAACGTTTCCACATAATCGATATCGCCGGGATAAGGTTGAACAAGCCCTTGAGCGGTAGTCCCGCCAAAACCCAACATGGTCTTGAGCTTAGTACCTGCGGGTAAATTTACTCGTTGGGAAGCAAGCTCTCTACCAATATCGAATACAGCTCGTTTTTCGAGCGGTGCGATATTCCATGCAACAGAGCTACTACCATAAAAAGTTTGAAAAAGATTTTCGTAGTTGATTTCAAAGATTAATCTGCCTCCCTCCAGCTCAACGGGACTAACATTCACTTCATCTCCATATTTATCTCTTTGAACCTCAACTGAGATTTTTCTTAACAGTCCATCCCGTTGTCTAATAGGTCTTTCAAGAAGTTTGTCCACGTCGTTGGGATTGTCTGCTGTATCGCGCATTTCGACCAGCTCTGCGATCCTCTGGCTTAGCTCCTGCAACCTTTCCTTCTCATCTTCTTGGATACTCAAGCTTGCTGCCATTCCCCAAGGGCTTCCAGCCGTTGCGATCGGACTGTGCTTGCTATCAAACACACCGTAAGTAAACTGGTTGCGAGGCCAATCCCCCGTAACAATTCCATAGTCAGCAGCGATACTAATTGCTGGGTTAATATCGTCAATTGGAACGCTTTGGAATTTACTCGAGCTGACCGGACGGCTCGTGGCAGGATTGAAGTAAGGCGATTTGACACCTCTGTCGAGGTTGTCGATTTTAAAATCTCCAGGGTTTTCCAGAGTTCTGATAATTTCCTCGACATCGAAGACATAGACACCCCCGCCGCCGCTCAGGGTGGGGTAGGAAGCATAGAGGTATTTGTTATCGTTAGAAAGTACCAAGTCAGTGGTTGCCCCTTGCGGTATCGGTCGAGTCGCCGCCACCAGTTTCGGAGTGGGTCCAAAGGGGTCTTTAATGATGCCGATATTGCTTCCTGCCCGCACCCCGTCTATGCTTTCAACTCCGGTTTGCGAACTGTCGTTTTTCGCGGCCACAAACGCATAGGACCCATCGCGCATCACCGTGACAGCCACCGCCCGATTGACATCAAAGTAATCTAGGGAACCGCCCATTAGGGGGTCACCCAAACTTAGCGCCGCATAATCGTTGGCAGTAGCGGCAAAGCTAGTGGGATCGTCGTTGGTAATTGTTAATACGCCAAAGCCCTTACTATCATTACTGGTGTTAGTAAAGGTCATCCGATTCGGCTCGGCGGTAGCAGCCATTCCCTGCACCCCAGCAAAAGTATTTACCACACCAATCTCCTGATGCCACTTGCGGGGGTTCTGGCTTGGATCGAGGGGTTGGTCTTCAGGATCGATATTCACCGCGATAATCTGGCTAGTTGGAAAGCCCGGTGCAGTGGCGAAGAGCTTGCGCCCGTCACGGCTAATAGCTATTTCATTTAACCCACCCGTTACTGAGCTTAGGGAGATAGTCTGGATGACCTGATGATATTCTTCGGAGAAGGGGTCGATGTCCAAAACATAAATGTTTCCTCGCTTCCCATCAGAGATGTAGGCATATTGGTTGCGGGGGTCGATGGCAATTGACCGAGGCGTTGCACCAATAGGCAAATCGATCGGGTTGATGCCGGGGGTATCTGGTTTGGTGTCCACCTGTTGCAACACCATCGGATCGACCAATGCCACACGACCAGACTGCTCCAGAGCCACGTAAACGCGGGTTCCGTCACTCGTCACAGCTAAGTCTCGCGGTCTGTCGATCGCGCCATCTCCCACAGGAATAGTAGAAAGCAGTAAATTAGAACTGCTAGAAGCTGCCACAACCGACTCGGGATCTGTACCGTCTAAAACTGCAACAGCATCAGCTCCTTTTAGCGCCGCAAAAACATACTCAGCTCCCGCGTCCAACCAAATGGGATTGCTGTTGTATTCGATCTCCTCATACACTGGTTCCGTCAGGTTCTGATCGACCAGTTGATTCTGCCGTCTGGATAAGGAAATGTAAGACTCGCCCAAAACTACAGTATTAGGTACTTTAACTGCCACTTCAAACTGGTTGTCTCCCAAAGTTGCGCTAAGGTTGGGCAATATTGCCTGCTCGTAAACACGATCGCCAACGTAGAATTTCACAACTAAGTCTTCGAGCCGGCTGCCCTTGGGATCGCCCAAATTGCTCGCCAGAACGTTACTGGCTTTGAGGAAAAGAATCGGTTCGTTACCCTCAAAGGGTTGATTGTTTTCGTCTTTGAACTTCAGAGAGGCTGCTTGAAGTTTAGGTGCGGCTGCGGAATTGGAAGCTGCTGGTGTTGGTATATTTAGGTTGGCTTCCAAAGTCGCAACGCCGTTTGAGTTTCGTTGGACGCCCAACTCAGTAACTATTGGCAATCCCACTTTAGGGATCGCGATTACTTTGACTGAAGAGATGTCGTAAGAAACTGTAAACCCAAAATTGGTGACAAAGTTGCTTGGATCGATCAACTGACCGATACCTCCCAAGGGGTCAATGATGCCAAAAAATGCTAGGGGGAAATCGTAGTTAAGGGTGAGTTGACCTTTGACTAAGGTGGCATCTCCGGTGGGACTTGAATAGACAATTATATATTCGCCTGGCCTGACAACCCCTGGATAGGGTGGCGAGGAGGTACGAATTGTGCCGTCATCCCCAACTACACCAGATTCTTCTTGAAGCCAGATTGGTTTCCAGACACCAGTTTCATCCGGTAACGCACCCTTCCGCATGAAGTAGACCTCAGTTCCCGCAGGTAAGCCCTCTGGTGCTGGCACCGCTAATTGAACGGGCTGTTCCAGAGAGCTATCGCCAAAGTTCAAATTAAAAGCCCCGGCAAACTCAAATCCAGTCGGGACTGGCAGCGATAACTCGGAGCGATTTAAGGAAGCAATGCTGACATTTGTATCGCTGTTCAAAGCGCCGGGAGGCATCATCACCATAAGTTCTCCGTCGCTTGAGAGGACGACGCCGCCAGCAGCCCCCACGGTTGCAGGCCCGCTTCGCGGCGCTTCGACTCGCACTGGAATTGTTGCTTCTGCTGCACCGTAAATCGCAGTCACCGCAGCATCGCCAACGCCGACTGCTGTAATAGTGCCGTCGGGACTGACCCTCAAGATGTTGCTGTTGTTGCTAAAATAGCGCGTACCCGTACTGGCTGCGGTTAAGTTGACCTCGCTCAACCCAGGGTTCAAGCCGAGGGACAGTTTCCGGGTTGCGCCGGGTGTCAGGGAGACGGCATCCGGGTAGGGGTCTAGTCCGTACATTTCGGCTAGTATCTGATGCAATTGAGCGTCTGTTGTCGGTTGCGGCATCGCCCCAATGCGAATTGGGGTCACTGCTTGCAGGTTGTTTCTACTCGCGCTCAAAATCGAAGTGCCGTTGGTTAAACCTGTCACTTTCCCGGCTGCGTCTATTGGTGCTACTTCTGGATTTATTGAAGTGTAAGTTAAATAAGAATCTGGCAGCACTACACCTTTTTGGTCGGCAAAATCTCCGAGCACAACTAATTCCGTATTTTCTCCTGCATTGAGGATCGGATTTCGCTTCACAAAATCTAGATTCAGCAGGGGAACATCGCTGACGTTGACTGTCACCCGCGCGGGCGTTGAACTACCAAAACCGTCGCTGGCAAGGAAATCAAAGCTGGCAATTCCTGAGAAACCGGTTGCCGGTTTGAACGATGCTTTGTTAGTTGAGGGATTGAAAATTACTGTGCCGTTAACTGGATTGAGGACGCTAATTGTCAGGGGGTCGCCCTCTGCATCTGTGGCAAGATTTTCTAATGAAATAGTTGTTTCTAATTCTGTATAAGTCCGAGCGTTTGTCGGTGAAACAACGGGCGGATTGTTGTCAGAATTCGGGGGATTGGCTTCGGCGAGCAATTGTTGTCCTAAAGCTGTATTGCGCCATTCTCTGTCAGGATTGATGACTGTATCCAGCAGCGGTGCGTTTCCTGTCGCGCCGCTAATTTTAAAGATTAGGTCATTGTAATCTCTGTCCGAGTTCGCTGATGACATATCTTCGAGGGCAAAGGTGTTGCCGGTGCCCGTAACGTCGGCTATTTGTAGCAGATGAGCGGTATCGTTGGGATTGGCTGTGACGATACTGAATAAGGGACGGTGTGAGGGGAACAAATTTCCCTCACACGAGGATTGGAGCGATGACTGTACTGTACCGTTGGGGACTAACATGACGGCAAAGGTGTCGCCTGGGCTCATGGAGAAAGTTTTGATACCCTGATATTCGCCGCTGTCCCACTCCCCGTCGAATGGCATCGCACCGGTGAATTTTGCTCCTTCTTTCGAGTCGCTGATGACAATGTGTCCGTCGGTTGAATTAGTTAGAACTCTCCTGGCAGCTTCGGCAATGAATTCTGGACTCCCTGGCGTAAGCGCTTCCATTCCTGACAGGCTGAAAATGCCAAGCTCGCCTTCAAAGTAGCCACCGTCAAACTGATAGTCAAATTTGACTTGTCCGTTGGCATTTTCTACAAGGAAAGTGCCGGGACTGGGTGAGTTGGCTGCTGCTGCTATTGAGAGATTTGCTTGGGGATTGGTATTGCTTTGGAAGTTGTCGGCACGCTCTGTTAAATAGGGCTGACTGTCTGCAATACCGTCATAAAATTGAGCCGATTTTTCTGCCTCTAACGACAGTAAACCGCTCGATATATCTGCGGGTTTTGGCGCAATTTCGGTATCGGAATACCCGGGTTGAGATCCGGCAGTTTCTGTTGGAGTTGAATTGCTATTATAATTGTTTGAAGTTGGTGAGGGTGGGGATTTAAGAGTTGAGGGTGAAACGCTGGTTTCGACTGAGGCTATCTGTGCCGTACCTGCTGCTGTTTCTGATGGAGTTGAGAAAAGTGCCGGTATGGGAGAATCGGTTTGTACGCTAGAGTTTGAGTGGGAAATTAGCGGGTCGGGAGCGAGAGAATTAACGACAATTTCCGGGGGGTTTTCAGTCTCTAATTCTGCTGCTGTGAAGGTGACAGCGATGTCCGTATCAATTGTATCCGCAGTGAATTCTGCAAGAGCGAGAGCGTCTGTTTTTGGTGGCAATTGTTTGCTTTCAAATTCGGCTGTTATTTCAGCAACAGGGATATCGCGTTCAACCGTATCATCCGCTTCGGGTGTAGCAACAATTGACTCGGTTTTTGTCACCAATTGTTCTGTTTCAAATTCGGATGTTATTTCAGGGAAAGCGGTATCATATTCAATTAAATCGGCAACCTTTTCTGTTTTTGTAGCAATAATCTCAGCGGTTGTTGTGGGAAATTGTTCAGTTTCAAATTCGGCTGCGGTTTCGGTAACAGCCCGGTTATTTTCTTGGGTATCAATAGCCTTAGATGCGGGAATAACTTCAGTAATTTGGGTCGGCAATTGTGACGCAGCATTAGAAAGATTGTCATCGGTTTCTCTTGGCAATTCTTCGCCAAAATTATCGGCAAGCGAATCTGTTTTTGCAGGAGGCTGTGACGCGATAGAAGTAGGAATTAGCAGAGTTTCAGCGGTTGGTGGAGAAGCAGCATTATTTACAGCATAGTCGGCTGAAGCCGGCAATTGAGGAATGTGATTAGTTGCAGTTGTGTCGGTTTTAATTAATTCAGCACCTGCTGACTGGCTGACAATAAATTCTCCTGATACTGGCAGTTCAATTTCCGAATTTAATTCAGTAGGAATAACACTGGGTGTCTCTGGGGGAGAGGCTGTTTGTTCTATTTGTTGCGATTCTTGACTATCAGATTTACCAACTGTTGATGTTTCTGTTGGTGGTGATTCTTGGCTGTCTGAGTTAGCAACTGTTGATGTTTCTGTGGCTAGCGATTCTTGGCTGTCTGAGTTAGCAACTGTTGATGTTTCTGTTGGTAGTGATTCTTGGCTGTCTGAGTTAGCAACTGTTGATGTTTCTGTGGTTGGCGATTCTTGGCTGTCTGATTTACCAACTGTTGATGTTTCTGTTTGCTGAGGTTTTTGTTGGTCGTTATCAGCAGTTATCGATGGTGTTTCTCCCTGGAATTTATCACCGGAATTGGTAACAGTTGATTCTCGGGTAAATTTCGGCTCTGATTTATCCGATTCACCCTTCAGTTTTTGAATTAACTGGGAGTGAATTGATGCGGAGAAGGGGTCAACTAATTGGCTGAGGGGAACGATTTTGGATGTAGCGCCCGTGACTCGGAATGTGATATCATCGTAATCGCGATCGCTTCCTTGAATCAGTCCCATGTCTTCCATGACAAAGAGTTTACCTTCTCCTGTAATATCGGCAATTTGACCGATACTGAAGCCGTCGCTGGGATTGTCTGTCGCTATAGAAAATAGGGGTTTTTTGTCGCCACCGATTGCGGGGTTGTCGTATACTTGTTGTACGGTGCCGTTGGGGACTAGCATGAAGAAGAATTTGTCCCCTGGCGTCATGGCAAATGTTTTTGTGCCGAGGTATTGCCCGGAATTGAGGTTTTCTGAGCTGTTAGGATCGGTGTAATATGCTCCTTCTAAATCGTCATCCATTGCGATGTAGCCCTTTGTCGAGTTGCTTAAAGCTCGACTTGCTGCTTCTTTGATGAACGCCTCGGAACCGGGAACGAATTTTTCCATTCCGAGTAGGCTGACGATGGCTAGTTGTCCGCTATACCAGCCGCCGTCGGATGTGAATTGTATGCCGATTATTCCTTTTTCATCGACACTGAATGCGTTTGAGTCAAAGTTGATGTTGGTTGGGGGAGTTGAGGTTTGATCGGGTTCTGGGGTTGAGGTTTTATTGGGTTCTAGATTAGTGGCTGTATCTAAGTTTTTGGTGGTGGAGATTTCGGTAGGTGAAGTTTTGTTGGGTTCGGATTTGTCAGTCGTTGATGTAGTCGCAACTGAGGTTTTGTTGGATTCTGATTTATCAGAAGCTGACGCAGTTGGAGGTAATGTTCGATCTAGTTCAGGGTTTTCAGCGGCTGATGTAGTTGCAGGTGATGTTTGATCTGGTTCTGATTTATCAGTCGTTGATTTAGTTGCAGGTGATGTTTGATCGAGTTCAGGGTTTTCAGTGGCTGACGCAGTTGCGGGTGATGTTGTATTTTCTCCTGAATTGTCAGACGTTGATGCAGTTGCCGGTGATATTTTGTTTGGTGATGACTCGAAGAAGAGTGTAGTCTCTGATGATAAAGGCGTTTGGTGTTCTTCGGGTTTTGAAGTCGTTTCAGCGGTAGCGGGTAATGGCGTTTTGTCCGAAGCTTTTTCGCTCGTGGTAGATTCAGTTACAACGGGTAATGTTTTGTCCGAATCTTGTTCTGATTTTGTGGAGGCGGTTGGTGATAATTGTGTTTTATTTTCCAGCAATTCATCACTCGCAGCGGTTGTAGCTGCTGTGGTTTTATTGAATTCTGAGTTGCTGATTGACGAGTCGATTGCAGGTGCGTTTATAGCGGGTTTATTAAAATCAGAAGTATCGTTATTTGAGGCAATTCGATTTGGGTTGGTTAGGGGGTCTCCTAAGTCCGAGTCGAGTTTACCAATTAGGGGGTCAACTTCAGAATTTGTTGTATCCCTGAGAGTGCTGTTAGTTATCAGAGGGCTGGTGTTGGTAGAAGGTATGCTGTTAATATCGGAGGCTTTATTAATAATAAAAGCATCAGCTTCTGTTCGACTGAATTCGGATGCGGGCCCGCTTGCGGGTTCTATTAAGTTAGGTTGTTCGGGGTTTTCAGAAGAGCCCGGAGTTTGCTCTAATAAGGTTTTGTTAGTCTGAATTCCCGGCATTTGTGGGGCGAAAGTTGGGGCAAGTCCGGGAATTAAGGATTCCATTTCTGTTAAAGGTTCTCCAATCGGGTCGGTTAAAGGCACTCTGGACACTCCTTGAGAAATGGTTAATTTCTTTTAAATCATTATTCAGCGGTTGCTCATCATTATCGGCTCGGCTCGATGATAAAGATATTCGGGAAAATACATAATTTTAGAGCTTTTTTGGGTGTTGCTAGTCTGTTGGATTTCCAGTATATTTACTGGTAGTTTTTCAACTTATGCTAAATCTTTATGAAGGTAAGTTTTTTCAGGCAGGAAAATACTTAAATAACCGATCGCACACAGGGTCTCTCTTTGTGACCATCGGCTTGAATTATTATTAATCTGAGATGTTGCACCAATATCAATAAGGGGCTTTTTTGTAGGTGGGGGCGGGTTTATTTAACCTGTCTGCACCCCTTAAAGCTTTTGGTGAACCCGCGCCTACAGGTTTTTGATTGCGGGTGCAATATCTGGGATCGATACTCACCCCGTCAGGAAATCGAGCTCTTGCTTAACGATGGTTGGCCCTGGATCGCAACTGCGCCCTCTACAGTTAATTGTCAGCCCCTTCCCCGATCGCAAACTTTCCTTCCCCGAACCCTTCCCCTTGCTCTCCGCTTCCTGTAAAGTAAATAATTGTAAAGAAATATGAGTTTTCTCTTATCCTCTGGTTAAGACCGCCAGCTAGCATTCACAATTAAGACCCGGATTATAAGTTCCTATGTCACAGCTTTTCCCGCGAAAATTTCTAGCCTCTGTTGCCGCATTTTTTCTGGCTTTGTCGGTGTGGACGATCGCACCTGCGGCCCACGCTTTCAATAATCCCGATTTGTTGCCGTCAACTCAGACGCCGATCATTGACTTAGCTAAAGCCCTCACGGATATTGAAGAACAAACTTTGGCAAAAAATTTAAAGGCCTTTGAAGCCGAAACCGGCTGGAAACTGCGAGTGCTGACTCAGTACGATCGCACGCCTGGTTTGGCTGTCAAAAGTTATTGGGGGCTAGATGACAAGAGTGTGTTGCTAGTTGCTGACCCCCGAGGGGGCAATTTGCTCAATTTTAATGTGGGCGACTCGCTGTATCCGCTGCTGCCGCGCACTTTTTGGGTGGAACTGCAAACCCGCTACGGCAATCAATTTTTTGTGCGGGACAATGGGGAAGATCGAGCGATTATTGAATCTTTGGAGTCGATAGAAGGCTGTTTGCGTCAGGGCGGATGCCGCGTGGTTCCCGGTTTGCCGAGGGAACAGTGGGTTCTGACGTTAATTACGTCGGTGGTTGGCGGCGTCATCTGCGGGTTTGCTGCTCAGCCTCGGAAGCCGGGACAGGTGGTGGCTTGGCAGTGGGCGCTGATTTTTTCGCCGCTGTGGGGCATTCTGTTTTTCGCTTTCGGACTTGGGCCAGTGGTGACTCGGACTTCTGACTGGTTGCCTGTGGTTCGGAATGTGGCCGGTTTTGCGATCGGAGTTTTGGTGGCATTCCTGACTCCGGTGTTGGGCAAATCTTCTTCGTCGTCGGAAACTTAGTCATTTGTTGACAGGAAAGCAGTTGACAGGAAAGCAGATTTTACTCAACAGTCAACGAATGACTAAAAGCTGGTAAGCTGATACCTGACAACTCAGAGGCGACAGCTATCCAACAAATGGAATGGCACGTAAGCGATGCCCAGAGTCTGGGATTAATCGATAACGAAATTGGCGACCACGGTTTTTCAGCGGCGGAGTACGAAATAGTCCGCCGCGTGATTTATGCGACTGCTGATTTTGAGTACAAGTCTTTAATTAGTTTTTCCGATCAGGCTTTGCAGGCTGGGGCGGCAGCTTTGGCTGCTCGGACTACGATTGTGGTAGATGTGCCGATGGTGCAGGTGGGCATTACGCCCTTGATCCAAAGTACCTTTGCGAATCCGGTTTACTGTTCGATGGAGGCTTTGACACGCCCCCAAAAGGAAAGGACGCGGGCTGCTTGGGGGATTGAAACTTTGGCAAGACGCTATCCTGAAGGGATTTTTGTGGTGGGCCAGGCTCAAACTGCTTTGTCGGCGATCGTAGATTTGATTGAATCTGAGGAAATTCGGCCGGCTTTGGTAATTGGGACTCCTTCTGGGTTTGTGGGGGTGGACGTGGCGAAGTCGCGGCTGCATGATTCGATGATTCCTCACATTCGGATTGAGGGCCGCAAGGGCTCTGCCGTGGTAGCTGTGGCTATTGTTAACGGGCTGGTCGATTTGGCTTGGCAAGCTTACGGCCAAGAGGGAAACAGTTGATCGAGAAGTCAGCAGTCATTAGTCATTAGTTCCAGCATATTCCATGTATATGTAGTACACACAATCCTGTAGTAAGTAAGGTGCGTCGCCACCCGTCAATCTGCAAGTTCTATTTAAAAGGTCGCAGCGACGCACCCTACATATTAAAAGTTAGAGTCGATAGGGGCATTTCTACCCCTACCTCTCCTTCAGAACCGGACATGAAACTTTCGCCTCATCCGGCTCCTTGATATCTTCATCCTTTGTTAGGGATACAATTCAAAACGGATTGCTAGAATAGTCCTTGTTGATAGAACCGTCATTTTCCGTTTTTGTGTCGTGACAGTGTTTATGTAGAAGTTGGAGGTTTTTGTACTCATCCTTACCGCCTAGTGAGCGGGGTTGGATATGGTCAACTTCTACAGTGTCTGTAGGTGTAAAGTACAGACCACAGTGGGTACATTTACCTTTTTGTGTCTTAAGCAGTGTTGCCACTCTTGTTGGTGTTTCGGGGTATTCTCCGCGTCTCTTGCTCCAGTAAATCCAGTCACCATCGTAAGGCGTTGCGTTACCCTTCACTTTGATGTGCCTTACAATAGGCCTTGCATTGTGTTGGACTAATTCTAAACCTTCTTCTGTGCTGAAACACCAATTTCTGTCGCCTACTGTTCGCCAGTATTTGTCTTTATTGATGCTACCTTTTCCCCGTCTTCTCGCCCATGCTCTTAACTTGTCATAAGTAAGGTTGTCTACCTTTAGGAAGGTTTCTTTACTTACTACTGTTGAGTAATAGTTTGACCATCCCCTAATTATTGGATTCAGCCTTTTGATTAAGGCATATTGGGGAGAGTGGCTATGGTTGTCTATTACTTCTGCAATCTTCGTAAGATGGGCTTTGACTTTGGGCTTAGACGGGGTGATTAATGTTGTAAAACCTAGCGGTATTCCTACTGTATTTTTGGCACTTCGATAGTTGCCTACCTTGTG
>NZ_JAUBTI010000023.1:0-12368 GCF_036702415.1 Microcoleus sp. D3_18a_C4
CAGCTCTTGAGCCTCACGCGCATTCCTCCCGACACTCAACGGGGTACCGTTAGAGTGCGGGACTCCTGCTGTTTTAGGTCAGCGGTAATGGCGATCGACTTTTGGGGATTGCGGTCGGGAATTAGGGCGATCGCATTGTTTGCACGATCGAGCCAAGCATTCACTCGCGGGGCTACGAATTTTTTCATCAACCGCTGGTTAATTTCCGACTCCGCAGCCCTGGGAAAGTGGAGCATGACTAACTCTTCAATTGTTGGGAGCAGTCCATCGAACTATAACATTTTTCAATTCCGTATTTTGAAGCGCATTTTGACATATATTAAAGCATATTTACTCTCAATTTACTCTTATTATGAACAAAAAAATAACTCTCTGTAATCATATCTAGCGCATTCTGAACAAACTCGCAATCAGCCGGATTGGTTGACTAAAACTCTAGCCTTCAGGTTGAAGTCGCAGACAGAAACTCGATTTACAAGCGGTGCAAAATGTGAATTATTACCTAGAGGCTTTTCCATCATCTAACGTTATTGGAAAATTAAAACCAATCTCCATCTCTCCCTATGCTTGTCCATAAACTTCAGCAACTCGTGCAGCGCCAAATTCGGTCCCAAAAGTTAGGGATTAAATTTAACAGAGTTGCTAACTTTCAATGGCCCGAACAATTAATTGTGCAAGGAAAAATGCAGCGAGTAAACGTGCCTTCAGAGAAAGGCATGAACGGAGAATTTATAGAAGTGCTTTTAGACGACTGCTACGGAGTCGAGCAACTATCTGAATCGCTGATGACAATTATAGATATTGGAGCCAATGTCGGCTTATTTCCGATTGCTGCGAGGAACAGGTTTCCCCAGGCGGTAATTCACGCCTACGAAGCTAATCCATACCTAGAAAATTACCTCAAACATCACTCTCAAATCGCAAATTTTACCTATTTTATGGAAGCCGTAGGAAGTCGAGATGGTAAAGTAGTCCTCGACATTCGGGAAGTTTCGGGAAAAACCCGATCGACAGTTAGCGAAAGTGGCGAAATACCAATGGTATCATTTCGCAGGGCGATCGAGCGAATTGGTGGTAGAGTCGATTTAGCCAAAGTAGACTGCGAAGGTGCAGAATGGCTGTTATTTGAAGATCGAGATACTTGGCAACTTGTGCAAAACCTTTCTTTAGAATATCACTTGTGGTCTGGTCACACTCACGCGGAAACCCGACAAATTATTGAAAACTTAGGATTTCGGATCGGAAAGCAAATACCAATAGATAAATGGTACGGCTCGATTTTAGCATCCCGAACCTGCAACCCTCAAGGATATAGCAGATGTTGAAGAAGCAAGTTCGGCAACGGATTCGCTTTTTTCTGATGTAACGGATGTCAGAAAGAAGGTTAATTCTTCTGGAGTTGTGGTGATAGACCAGTTTTTATAAGAAAGAAGAGGATCTCAAAAAAATGAAACAGAAATACCTAATCTTATATCATTTCCGGTTACACCGGAATAATGTTGACGGTTGACGGTTGACTGTTCACTGTCAACCGTCAACAGTGAACTCGAATTTACTATTCCGATGCTAACGGATTTGATATTAATTGATAATTACTTCCCGAATCTAGTCCCCACTAGAACTTAATTTAATTGGTGTGACCTTCGATAAAAAATATATTGCTAATCGACGGTTTACATCACTTGAAGACCTAGTGTATTTATTACATCGCCTCTTAAATGAAGGAGATTTAATTATTAACTGGGACGAAAAATTCCCAACCAGGGTAATTATTGTATCACTGTTTAACTGCATAACAGCTTATCCAACCCATCCTTATATTTGGGTGGATTTATCCTTGATTACAAATATTTCCAAATCCTAATTTATTGATTGGGTTCAACGATTTAATTGATCCAATAAATCAATTCCAACCCTTTTATTTTTCTAGATGAGCTGGCTTATTTCTTACTTCTTTAATCCGCAGAGTGACAGAAGAGGGATATCAGGGTTTGGCTCACGGGCTTAGAGTGGCATTTTTTTTGTGGAGTGCTATAACTACTCAGGATGCACAAATATGGCAATTCGTCAAGCGCTAGTGGGAGAGGGTAAATTAGTGTTGGGGAGAGAAAAATCTACAGGAAGTATCGAAGTGCCTGTGCCATTCGCCTTGCCAGCAGCAGGATCGGGCTGGTAAAGTTGGATACGATCGCGCCCAAGTCGTTTAGCTTGATACAGGGCTTGGTCGGCTGCGGCAATCAGAATTTCGGCTCCCGATTCAGATCCAGGAACAATACTCGCTACGCCCAGGCTGAGAGTAACGTACTCGCTCACCTGAGAACCAGCGTGCGGAAGCTGCAAAGCTGCGATTGTGAGCTGTATGTGTTCGGCTACGATCACTGCGCCTTGAATCGAGGTATTTGGCAAAATAACGGCAAATTCTTCGCCTCCGTAGCGAGCTACTAAATCGGCGGGGCGATTGACTGCATCGGCGATCGCCGCGGCGACTTGTCGCAAACATTCGTCCCCGCCTTGATGCCCGTAAGTATCGTTGTAACTTTTAAAAGAATCAATATCGCACAGAATTAGGGACATGGGCGTTTGTTCCCGCGCTTGTCTGCGCCACTCCATTTCTAAATACTGATCGAACCGTCGGCGGTTTGCTAGCTGCGTGAGTGCGTCCGAAGTAGCCAAGCGCTCTAACTTGAGGTTGGCTGCTTGCAACTGCTGGTAGAGTTCTGCTTGCTTGATGGCGATCGCCAACTGGGTGGCCAGAGAAGACAGCAACTCTACTTCCAACTGCATCCACTGCCGGGGACTGCACTGGTGGGCCATCAGCAGCCCCCACAACTCATCTCCTTGCACTAAAGGCACAACCAAATAAGCTCTCACGGCGAATTGTGCGAGCAAGTCAATTTGATATTGCGGCAAATCCGCGGCCAAAACATCGGCGATCGGTCGGATCGCCCGATGTTGGTACGCTTCGAGATAGAACTGGTCAAAACAGAATTTTTCCAGGGTTTCCCCCAACATCGGCTTGCAGTTGGCAGCTACAGATTCCACTGTTACCGCCCCCGTCGCCGGGGTGGCGGAGACACTGCCCGTACAGGGGTTGAAGCGGACGATCATCACTCGATCGGCCTGAAGGAACTGACGCACTTCTGTCACTGTCGTGCGGAGCACTTCACCCAAATCCAGAGACTGGCGGATATGCTGAGTAATCGTCGCCATCAGCAGTTCTCGTTCGTTCTGCTGCCGCAGCGCCTCTTGTGCCCGTTTGTACTCGGTGATATCTTGAGCGGTGCCGAAAATTTGTTTGGGGCAGCCGTCGGCTGTGCGGGCGAAAACTTGGTCGCGGCAGCGAAACCAGCGCCATTCGCCCGATCGATGTTTGAGCCGATACTCCAACTCCAAAATATGCCCGTCTTGAGTCGAGGGAAATTTTTTCTGGTGGGCTTTGAGCCTCGGCAAATCTTCTGGGTACACCAAACTGGAGTACAAAGCAGTTTGCATCTGTAAAATTTCTTGGGGAGTGTAGCCCAGCAATTTAGAAGCTTGACCGTTGACGTAGACGTTGCGCTGTTCGGTCAAATCGTAGATGTAGAGCAAATAAGGCGCCGCGTCAGCAATCTGCTGGATGAAATGCTGGCTCGATCGCAATTCTTCCTCCACCCGCTGGCGCACTTGCACTTCTTCCAAAGCTTGATCCCGCATTGTGCGGTAAGCTTGGATGCGGTGGGTGAGGTCGGTCACGTCTTGAATCACCAGCAGCGCGTAGAACGATGGGGCATTGACCCCCGGCCATATTGATGACGAAGCTGAGGGTGGAGATTCCCTAGACAAAAAAGCACTTCTTGATGAGCCGACTCCGACACTACCCTCTGGTTCCAACTCAAGAGTATGGAGAATCCAGTCTCTAATCTCCTGTTCTTCAATGCCAGCCTCCAGTGCCGGCACAGCAGTCACAGTAGTTTGCTGAATTCGCTGCTGGCCGTCTTGCCAAGTTGCCGGAATCAGGTGTTTGTGAATTTGAGAAGAAAAAATTGTTGGCGGGCCTCCTGCAAAGATTTGCTTGAAGCGAGTGGCGTACTTTAACTGACTCAGGTGAGGAAAATGGGTTGTGATCTTTGTTCCCAATATTTGGCTGCGGGGAATTTTAGTCCACTCTTCCAGACAAGTGTTCCAAAACAGCACCACAAAATCATCTTGCAGCAAGCAGGCGCCGACTGGTACGCTGTCGAGAACCCCAAACTTTTCCTTAATACTTTTGCTCTCCTCAATCATAGACCCCCGGCAAGTTGATTGATAGCAGTCAACAAGGTGTCAAAGGAATTAACATTGAAAATAAGAATGATATCTCCTTCAATGTGAAGCCTTTCAATCATGAAACTGGTCTGGGCTAATAAAACAACTGTATCAGTAGCTAAACCGCCAGAGATCAGCAAACTAGCAATCGTCCCTTCGCTATAAGTGGGAATTGAATAGTTCAGGCGCTGCTGAAGTACGTTGCTGATTGCACCCATGACCCCATTAATTACAATATTTCCCACTTCACTTAGCGTACCAATTTTGACTGAATCGAGATCCTGAGTTCCTTCTTCCCCTGTGAGCATCGTCACCAGCATAGCAGCGCTGTTTGTGGGAAAGACTAGCTGGGCAATGCCTCCAAAGGAGCCTGTGAATTTGAGCTGGACAGCGGCGATTTGCTCGCCGTTGAGGTGTTGCTCTAACTCTTCTTCCACGTCGATGGGAGTCAGAATCTGAAGGTAGGGGATTTGCAAGCGAATCGGGGAGTCGATCATGTCGTTCAAAACCCCTGCGGCTTGACCGATGCCGATGTTGACGAGTTCCTGCAAAGCATCGAGCTGTCGAGTGCTTAATTTCATTGTGCGCTCTCCTCGCTGACACTCAGAGCTTTTTTGATCCACCCGATTAGTTCGTCTGAGTTGGGCATTTTGTGAATGACTGCCAGGGCTCCGAGTGCCATGCACTCGGAGCGGGTGGTTGCTTGGATGTCTGCGGTAATTACGATCACTGGAATTTTATATCCTCGATCGCGCATGGCTTGCAGGACTTCCCTACCTTCCATTTCCGGCATCAGCAGGTCTAAGAGCATACAGTTTGGGGTTTTAGTGCCGAGCAGTTCTAGAGCTTCTGGGCCGCTGGATGCTTCCCAAGTCTCGTATCCTTCTGCTCGCAGGATTTTGCAGATTACCCTCCGAGTCAACCACGAATCTTCGACAACGAGAATTGATGTCACTACGTTCTCCTCCTTCTATTGTTTAGGACTGACCGACGTTGCAGGTACTGGTTTTATCTTGACAGTAATTTAAAGTGCTGGGACGGTGTGCGATCGAGCTTCACTTGGAATTCCTGTTCTTAAAAACTAACGCATTAATGTGTTGGATAGTTTAGTATCTTGGACTATGTTAAGAAAAAACCCGGTTTCTGAATGAAACCAGGTTTGCGGGATCTCTATTGCTCCTAACAGGGGCGCTCAATTATAGATTACCAAACGCTTCCGAAGGGACTCTACTCGCTGTTTGGCCGTGGTATTGTCTGGCTCGCAGGCGAGAGCTTGTTCGTACATTTCCAAGGCTTGAGCGGTTAATTTCTTGCGCTCGTAGGCGTGACCCAGGTTGTTGAGACAGGTAACGTATTCTGGCTGCAACTTCAGGGCTTCTTTGTACTGGCGGATCGCGATGTCGTACTGTTCTTGGCCGAAGTGTGCAAAACCGAGGGCGTTGTATATAACAGCTTGATTTTCTTCGCCTTCTAAGTCTTTGGCTTTCAGGGCTTTTTGAAACAGTACGATCGCCTGGGAGTAAAGCTTCTTATCTAGATATATACTTCCTAATTCGTAGTATTCCTGTGCTGTTCCTTTTTCTACCGTCAGCTTATTTTCTAAGCGTTCCAGAGACATTTCCAGCTTCCGAGTTTTGAGAATCTGGCGCACCACAAACCAGGAAGTGCTGCCGAGTATAGCGAGCAGGACTGTCAGGTAAAGAATGAGCAAATTACTATCCATGTTTTTCTTAAATTTAGGTATGTCTGTGGAAGGTTTTATTTATTTTAAGGCGCTAGCAATCTCTGAGATGTGCCTCTGCAACTGTATAAAAAACAAGGAAATAGCGATCGACCGGCCCGATCGCGATTTCTGAAAAAGCAAAAATCCAGAAGTAAGAACAAAGAAGGAAACTTGGTCTCAACCTCCTAAATTCATCAGGAGTTTTCCTTCTCTGGCAGACAGTTAAATCTTTCTTACTTCTGCTTTGTGCATTCTGAAAATCAAGCGAACTTTCAGGCTCCGGCTCGATTGGCCATTTCCACAACTTTACCGAATGTTGCGGGGTCAATTATCGCCATTTGTGCCAGCATTTTTCGGTTGATTTCGATGTTGGCTTTCTTCATGTTGCCGATCAGTCTGCTGTAGCTCGTGCCGTGCTGGCGCGATGCGGCATTGATCCGAGCAATCCACAGGCGGCGGAAATCGCGTTTGCGTTTTTTGCGATCGCGATAACCGTTACGCAGGGCCTGCATCACCCGTTGGTTAGCTGTGCGGAACTGTTTCGACTGTGCGCCTCGGAAACCCTTGGCTAATTTGAGAATTTTTTTGCGGCGCGCTCTGGCGACATTACCGCGTTTTACCCGTGTCATCTTTAATTTCCGTTAAACTTTACAAGTATGGAAGCATTAACCGCACGTTAGCATCGTTGGTCTCGTCGATGACGACCAGCTTAGATAGACGGCTTTTGCGAGCTGAACTTTTGTGCTGTAGCAAGTGGCTTTTGTAAGCTTTGCGGCGCACAATTTTACCGCTGCCGGTCGCTCTAAAGCGCTTTGCGGCTGCTTTGCGAGTTTTGAGTTTTGGCATGAACTGGTGTTATTTGGACACAAGCTTATACCGTATCACGTTTGTGCTACTTTCTGCAAGGGAGATTTGCGGTTTGGGGGTAGCGCTGCATTTGCTGCCATATACAGGATGGGCGATCGGGTAATCTTGCGGTAGTTTGCGGGAGTTGACACCTGGTATAAAATGTTATGCCGCACTTGCTGTATCATTAAGCGTTCATAAAATTCCATCTCAAAAAGATTTAGTTCCACAGGTTCCGGCGAGCTGAGCCTTACCTTTCTCGGTGGATTTATTTCGCAATAATTAAACCATAAGTTTCTTGACCACGAATTTCAAAGGTGGTACCCGCCACGTGATTTATCCGTGGAATCAATCCAAAATCGAAAATCGAAAATCACTTATTGCCCCCGCATTTATCCGTGGGGTCGCCTCTAAAATCTAAAATCTAAAATCTAAAATCGATTGACGGACTTTGCAGCCACATATTCAAGTTTTGAGTTTAATCATTACCAACTAGCATCCGCGCTCAAACAATTTAATACGAATTTTATAACTGACTTATATGTTTATATTACACGATATATTTGAGCTATTTAATTAAGAAAAACTAAGAAAGGTTCAAGGCTGTTGAAACCCCCGTGTCGCTTGCATCTGCGATCGGAAGATACGCTCGCTTTCCGCCTCCCGTGTTTTTTTTGTAAATGTGGATGGGGGGTTTACGTCAGCAGTTTTTCATGCTCTGTTTTTTCTGCTTTACTGGGGGGTTCGCTCTTTGAGTGGGTGCATTGTTAGTTAACAGGTTGAGTCAGTGTACCCATCAGGGTGAACGCTCCTACAAGGCAGACAGCGAGACAACATTCTGGCAAATGATGAAGCCGTCGCCAATGAATAAAGATGAGTTTCAAGAATGGTTCTACGGCTACAAGCCTTCATAAACCTTGGAATAGGTGCTGATTAAAAATGCTGATATCATACCGATCGCGGCAGTCGAACATAATAAATAAAGGAGGTATTTAAGCTGGATTGAGTATTAAACTCTCAATACAGGTCTTTCGGGATTTTCGGGATTGGGAACTAGACGCTGATTTTTGCAATCTACCAGCAAATCTAAAGTTTCTAACACAGTTTGACCGATTAGCACCATATCGCCTAAAACCATTGCCGCCTCAATTGTCTCGCGCCCTTCTATTTCAAGGATAACAGGCCCTGTTAATCCCACTGTTTCTTGTCTGCCATCAGCATATTTTGCTATTTCCTGACTCCGAATTCTTAAACCGAGGTGTTCGCAGACTTCTACAGGAATAGCTGTGCGTACTGCGCCAGTATCTATCAGTGCTTCTGCTTCGTACACGCGCAACAGATTGGGATTGAGCAATCCTCTCTTGACTAACTCTTCATCAATGGCATTCGTTAGCTTGACTTTGACTCGAACTGCACCCATATTTTTGCTGGCTTGAGTTAGATCGCGATCGAGATTTATCATATCGCCTCTTTTCGTCTAGAAAGTCTACCTTTGATTCTAGCCGTAATTGATGGTTGTAAGGTTCGCACTGCACACCCTACAAGTAAAGTTTGTACGTAAGTCTTACAGCGCATTTCCGGTTTATGAAGTGCAGTAGGGACAAAGGCTTTCGCCGTGTCCCTACGGGGATATATCACTCTTGTGGGGAGTAGGGGTTGGGCATCCTGCCCGCCCTAAACATACAAGTTAAATGCACCACAGCTTACTCATCTTCTGCATAGATAAACCGATACAATTCGCTAGGATCTGGCTCGGCACTTTTCTCAGCAAAATCGACTGCATCATCAATTACTGCTTGAATCTTATTATCGATCTCTTTCAATTCTTCAGCAGTCGCCAAAGTTCGATCGATCAACTCAGCAGCCAACTTCTTAATCGGATCGCGGGGGAACCAATATTCCTTCTCTTCCTTAGAACGCAACTCATCAGGATCGGCCAAAGAATGGCCGCGAAAGCGATAAGTCAAAGCCTCAATCAAAGTCGGTCCCTCGCCGGCCCGCGCCCGCGCCACAGCTTCTTTGGCCACTTCCCGCACCGCCAAAACATCCATCCCGTCAACCTCAAAACCAGCCATGCCAAAAGCATGAGCCTTCTTGTAAATCAGCGGGTCAGAAGTAGCTCGCTCGTGGGCCATCCCGATCGCCCATTTGTTGTTTTCCACAACATAAATAATCGGCAACTTCCACAAAGCCGCCATATTCAAACATTCAAAAAACTGCCCGTTATTTGCAGCACCATCGCCAAAAAAACAAGCAGTCACGCCATCGGAACTCTCATCCCCCAAAGCTTCGCGGCGGTACTTCGATTGAAAAGCCGCCCCCGTAGCTACAGGAATCCCCTCAGCCACAAAAGCATAACCTCCCAACAGTCGGTGTTCGGCCGAAAACATGTGCATCGAACCGCCGCGGCCCTTCGAGCAACCAGTTTCCTTCCCGAACAACTCCGCCATTACCTCCCGCGCCGGCACGCCCGCGCTCAAAGCGTGAACGTGATCGCGGTAGGTGCTGCTGACGTAATCGGTGTCATCCCGGCGCATCGATCGAATCACGCCAGTAGACACAGCTTCCTGACCGTTGTACAAGTGGACAAAACCAAACATTTTGCCCCGGTAGTACATCTCAGCACACTTGTCCTCAAAATAGCGCCCCAAGACCATATCCTCGTAGAGCATCAAGCCCTCATCCCGAGAAATGTTTACGCTTTGCGCGTCAAAAACTGGTAAAGTCCGTTCCTGAACCATAAATAATTAATACCCGACGATCGGCTTCCTTGACATCTAAATTTAAACCGAGATGGGACACAACCGCAGCCGAAAACGATCGCACCTTTTCTGTGCAGCACTTCACCAATTGTTAAATTGAGTTGGCCATCGGGGCGGATTGCCCGGACTCGGAGAACCAACTCCCATCCAAACCCCATGCCAACCAATGATATAATTCCATTACTCTCAAACCCGAAAATGCTCAAGAGTCAAACAACTCATTTAGCTCAGGGGCAGTGGGACTTTCCATTTTCCTCACTGTAAAACGCTGTAGAGGGAAAAAAATCAGAGGATCTCTACGGTAACTCCAACATACCGTGAATTGGGCGGTTGGAAGCCAACACCAGAATTTTTGATTTGGTTTGCGGGAGTATCTCACTTAAGATAGGCTAATTCAGTTGCTAGCGCTTTGGGGAAGTGGACAGTGTTAATTCCACTAGATTACTACCGGATTTTGGGTCTACCGATTCAAGCTACTGCCGAACAGTTGCAGCAGGCTCACCGCGATCGAACTTTACAGCTTCCGCGCAGGGAGTATTCCGAAGTTGCGATCGTCGCCCGCAAACAACTGCTCGATGAAGCCTGCGCCGTTCTGTCAGACTCAGAGGGGCGCAAAGCTTACGATGCCAGTTTTTTAGCCAAAACTTACGATCGAGAGTCGGAAGCGGCACAGGAAGCCAAGCACCAGAGGTCAAAAACCTCAGCAGGCACGGCCACCTTCCTGCAAGACGCAGGAGAAACCGCTCCGGCAGAGTCCAAGGCTTTAGAGGCTGCTCCCGACCCCCACACTCCAAGTATTGAAATCGATGACAACCAATTCGTAGGAGCCCTGCTCATACTGCAAGAACTGGGAGAATACGAACTCGTACAGAAGCTGGGTCGCCCGTATCTTAACAATGGCAGCATCGCGATCGCAGAAGGTCGTTTCGGCGACCCTCAGCTCGTGAGGCCAGATATAGTTTTAACCGTCAGCCTTGCCTGTCTAGAACTCGGCCGCGAACAGTGGCAGCAAGGTCAGTACGAAAATGCCGCAAAATCATTAGAAGCAGGTCAAGAATTGCTGCTGCGCGAAAGCCTATTTGCAAGCGTGAGGGGTGAAATGCAAGCCGACATATACAAACTCCGTCCGTACAACATTTTAGAGCTATTATCGCTTCCCGAAGAAAAAGTCGCCGAGCGTCGCAAGGGACTGGAAATCCTGCGAGAAATGCTTCAAGAACGAGGCGGTATCGACGGTTCGGGAGACGATCGATCGGGTTTAGGAATAGAAGACTTCCTCCGGTTCGTGCAGCAAATGCGTAAACACCTAACCAGCAGCGAGCAGCAGGCGCTATTTGAAGCCGAAGCCGGCCGCCCCTCCGCAGTAGCCACTTACCTCTCGGTCTACACCCTGTTAGCCCAAGGATTTGCAGCCAGACAGCCATCGATGATCCGTCGGGCAAAGCTGATGCTGATGCAGCTCGGTCGCCGCCAAGACGTTCACCTGGAAAAAGCCGTCTGTTCCCTGCTGCTGGGCCAGACAGAAGAAGCCAGCAGAGCCCTCGAACTCAGTTCGGAAAAAGAACCCCTGGCCTTCATTCGCGAACATTCCCAAGATTCACCCGACTTGTTGCCCGGACTGTGCTTGTACGCCGAACACTGGCTACAAGAAGAAGTGTTTCCCCACTTCCGCGACTTGGCCAACGAGTCAGTGTCCTTGAAAGACTACTTTGCCGACCCGAAAGTACAAGCTTACCTAGAAGCTTTGCCACAAGACGCAGAAACCGCCAACGAATGGGTCGTCGTGCAGCCCCGCGCCGGCAAGCCCCCAGGGCGACTGCAACCGACAGCAGGCCGATCGCCCGCTGCCATACCCCCACAGCCACCCACAGCCAAGCAGGGAGCCAGTACCGTCACCTTGACCCCCGTACCGGGCGACGCTTCTACCGCAGCTTCGGGGGCGAAATCCCAGGGAACGGTGGCCGCGCCTAGCGCTGTTGCCCCCGTCTCTCTCCCGATAGCTACAGTGCCACACCCTGCAGAATCGACTTCCAAACATCGCAGACGCCAATATTCAGGGCGCAGCGGAGCCAGCGGCAAAGGGCTAAAGGGCGATTTTGCCGATCGAGCGCGCACCAAGGCAGCAGAAATTACCGCCCAAGTCAAGTCCATGCCTCCAAACAGGCTGGCTTTGTTTCTAGTCGCAGGTGTCCTGAGCCTGTTACTCCTGTGGTTAATACTCAGTCTCTTGGCTAGCGCGATGCAAGCCCTATCGGGCCCCCTCCAAGGAGAGCAAGCCCTGGTTCGCCTCGAAGAACCGCCGCTGGAAATCCCTGCCGTGGCCCCGGCCCCAGAGCCGAGCGCAGCAGGCGCAGTGTCGGGAGAAATCACTGAGGTAGCAGCAAAAGACTTAGTTCAAAGCTGGCTATCGGCGAAAGCAGCGGCTTTGGGCCCCAATCACGCTGTCGAAGAATTAAAGCAAGTTCTGACAGAACCGGCTTTGTCTCGCTGGCAATTGATGGCAGAAGCTCAACAGCGTAACAACGCGCACCAGCGTTATGTACACAAGCTGGAAGTTAATGGAGTTACCACAAATCCGACTAATCCCGATCGCGCCCAAGTAGAAGCACAAGTCTCGGAAAAAGCCGAAGTGTTCGATCGTTCTCAACTCGTTTCATCGCGTAATGAAAACCTGCGGGTGCGCTACGACTTGATCCGTCAAGAGGGACAGTGGCGGATTATGGATTGGCAAGTGATTAAGTAAGGAATTGTTC
>NZ_JAUBTI010000023.1:12468-88020 GCF_036702415.1 Microcoleus sp. D3_18a_C4
AGTTGACAGTTGACAGTTGACAGTTGACAGTTGACAGTTGACAGTTGACAGTTGACAGTTGACAGTTGACAGTTGACAGTTGACCTGGGATACCGACATCTACCTGGAAAGAAGAGGATTGGAGTAAGCTGAAGTGCATTTAAATTGTAGAGTCAAATTTAAGAAAAGTCTTGTGGGGAGTAGGGGTTGGGCCTAAGAGCCCGCCCAAAAAATACAATTTAGATGCCCAACAGCTTAATGAACAGTCTTCTTTTAATTTCTCCCGATCGGGGTTCTGGCTGTAAACCTATTCTTTCTGGTAATTGGTAATTGGTAATTGGTAATTTTTGCTGGCTAATTACTAATTACCAGTTTCTGATTATTAGGTGAATTTTTAATTCCAAAAGCGGGAGTTTTGAATTGCAGATTATTGTTGAAGGCTGGCGTTTTATTTATCATTCCTATTGCGTAGCCAATCAATTTCAACTGCTGGAAATGCACGCGCGGCGCAGCTATCCCGTAGGGAATCGCCCGCGAGGAAAAATTGAGCTTTTCCACCGCGATATGCCCTACATTGACGCAGCTTGGGAGACGAAAATTAGTTTGTTCGATCGCCCAAATGAAACATTACTTCGCAGCATTAAGAGCCCTGGGGTAAATCAGTCAGCGGATGTTACCCTGCGAATGTACTGCCCGTGGAACTTCTCGGCATCCAGCAGCGCTCAAACTTGGGTATTTGCAGCCACAGAATGGGGGATTATTACCCGTTCAGTATTACAGGCGATGGGTGTTAAGTCGATCGCCCAAACCCCGGTTAATTCAGAAACGAAAATTATTACACCTTCAGCTTGGTCAAAAGCCGGCTTAATTCGCAGCGGAGTTGAGGCCGATCGCATTGCCGTTGTACCTTTGGGGGTCGATCCTAATATTTATTATCCTGCTACGGGCGATCGGCGTCAATCACTGCGCCAAAGCTTGGGCTGGTCAAACTATTTTATATTTTTAAACATCGGAGGACAAACGGATCGCAAAGGTATTCGCCCTTTATTAAAAGCCTTCGCTGCGGTAGTTGACAAATATCCAGATGCGAGATTAGTTTTAAAAGGTTCGGAACTGCTTTATCCGTCGAGAGACGAGATTGCCCAAGCCTGCCGAGTTGTGCTCAACGATGCCGAAAGAGCGAGGGTTTTACCAAGATTAATTTATACTGGTAGCCAGCTATCTTTTGCTCAAATAGCTGAGTTTTACCAAGCAGCAGATGTTTATGTTTCTCCCTATTTGGCAGAAGGTTTTAATCTGCCGGTGTTAGAAGCTGCAGCTTGCGGTTTGCCGGTTATTTGCACGGCGGGCGGCCCTACGGATGATTTTACGCGATCGAACTTTGCACAGCGGATTGAGAGTAAATTTACGGCTGTGGAGAGTGAGGGGGAAACCTTATTTATCTTAGCTCCTAAGTGGGAACATTTGACTGATTTGATGCAAAGGGCGATCGAACAGCCTGGATTGGCTGCGAAAGCGAGGGTTGCGGGCCCGGCTTTTGTGGCTGAAAATTTTACTTGGAGGCGTGTAGTCGATCGATTGCTTGAGGTTATGGGAGGAGATAAAAAGAGAGAGGAGAGGTCTATTTTTGAGCCAATAATTTTGTAGTTTGGGCGTTTCAAGCCCTAGATGGGGAAATAGGTATTTTCCGGCAAGTTTGCTGCATCGCAGGGGCGTTTTAATTTGTGACGTTGCTTGCGATCGGATTCCCTAGAACTGAGAGCAAGCATATTGCAAGATTGCTTCTGCAACCGTATCTTTTGTCGGCACAGTAGGCGCTTTGTCTGCGCTCTCTAGGGGAACCCGCCGAACAAATGAACCTTGAGCGTTTACTATTTCCACCGCCTGCAATGCTAAAGTTCTCTGGAAGCAATCAGCTTGATAGCGCATTCCCCTCAATGACCTTCCTTCAGGGGAAGTAGTCACGGTGCGGAAAGTGCTTTTCTTGACCCCAGAGTCAAACAGTCGTACTTGGGAAGACAGATCAAGATAAATCCGATTGCCGTCTTCGGTCGTAACTACTTGAACCCATTGCTCCGGCGGTCTTTGAGCGTAAACCGCTGTTGCGACAGTAAAACTTAATATTGACGCTGCGATTGCTTTGATTGACTTGTGCATTCTTTTACCTTGTTTTGGTTTCAATCCCTGATAGGGTTTTAGGTTTTATCCGGCATAGCTGCAAGTCGGCGGTTGATAGTAGCTTCTGCTGTTTCAATCCCTGATAGGGTTTTAGGTTTTATCCGGCGATTCCGGCTCGCCGCGCTGTACGAGATGAAAAAGCGACTAGCAAAGTTTCAATCCCTGATAGGGTTTTAGGTTTTATCCGGCATTCTGTATTGGTTAGTTTCTTCAGCCTGTAATCGTAGTTTCAATCCCTGATAGGGTTTTAGGTTTTATCCGGCTCATCGCTCAGCCACATGGCGAACCGTGTAGAAAGCTGTTTCAATCCCTGATAGGGTTTTAGGTTTTATCCGGCCTTAAGTTGGTTTTCTCCTCTGGGGTTCCCTGGGTTTCAATCCCTGATAGGGTTTTAGGTTTTATCCGGCAAGTGCAACAGGCAGAAGCTTTGCAGAAGTTAGTGTTTCAATCCCTGATAGGGTTTTAGGTTTTATCCGGCTCTGGGAAGACCCGTTAAGTAAACCTATTCCTTGTAGTTTCAATCCCTGATAGGGTTTTAGGTTTTATCCGGCTTAGCACAGCGCCACGAACTAAACCGCAAGCTCAGTTTCAATCCCTGATAGGGTTTTAGGTTTTATCCGGCTTTTCAAGAGAAGAGAAAGAGAGGAAGAAGAGTTGTTTCAATCCCTGATAGGGTTTTAGGTTTTATCCGGCCAAACAATCTGAAACCAACCGAGCCCGATGCCGCTTGTTTCAATCCCTGATAGGGTTTTAGGTTTTATCCGGCCAGTTGTTCGTAAACGAACTATAGTTAATTAACGTTTCAATCCCTGATAGGGTTTTAGGTTTTATCCGGCCAGAGGGACAGCAAACCCTGTCAATCCGTCTCCCCGTTTCAATCCCTGATAGGGTTTTAGGTTTTATCCGGCCCGCTGCACGTTCATCTGAGCAACCAACTTTTTCGTTTCAATCCCTGATAGGGTTTTAGGTTTTATCCGGCGCGGGATACCTTGAAGATGCGGGGGTTAAACGTGCGTTTCAATCCCTGATAGGGTTTTAGGTTTTATCCGGCCTGCACCCGCAGCACCTTAACCCCATTATTTTTGTTTCAATCCCTGATAGGGTTTTAGGTTTTATCCGGCAATCTGCCCATTGCTAATGCTGAATTTTAAAGGAGTTTCAATCCCTGATAGGGTTTTAGGTTTTATCCGGCTAAAAGCATTATTTCCTAACCAAACGCCACGCCTTGTTTCAATCCCTGATAGGGTTTTAGGTTTTATCCGGCTTGCAACTGGTGGGCGAAATTCCAGCACCACAAGACAACGTTTCAATCCCTGATAGGGTTTTAGGTTTTATCCGGCAAAACTTTAATTCCGTCTCGCCACTGAAGGCCAAGGATGTTTCAATCCCTGATAGGGTTTTAGGTTTTATCCGGCACCAAATCCATCTCAAAGAAGGCGGCCAAGCTGTCCATTTTGTTTCAATCCCTGATAGGGTTTTAGGTTTTATCCGGCTCGGCATCGTACAGGCCCGTCGTCTCGGTATCCAGAATGTTTCAATCCCTGATAGGGTTTTAGGTTTTATCCGGCGCGGTTCGTAAGTGTAATAGAAGTTGGGGCTATGTTCGTTTCAATCCCTGATAGGGTTTTAGGTTTTATCCGGCATGTCAGAGTTACGATGCCGTGCGATCTGGCAAGTTCGTTTCAATCCCTGATAGGGTTTTAGGTTTTATCCGGCAGTGTTGTGGGTGCGGGTGCTGCGGCGGGTGCGATGACTTCGTTTCAATCCCTGATAGGGTTTTAGGTTTTATCCGGCTTGCGACTTCGTTTTTATGTTGACTTGACACAGTTGCGTTTCAATCCCTGATAGGGTTTTAGGTTTTATCCGGCAGTTGTCAGCAAGCTAAAGACCGCGCTCGTTATAGTTTCAATCCCTGATAGGGTTTTAGGTTTTATCCGGCAATGATTCACCCTTGGAAGCAATGCGGTTGGAGTGTTTCAATCCCTGATAGGGTTTTAGGTTTTATCCGGCCAAGTAATTTAGAAAAAGATGCTCCAACTCTAATGGGTTTCAATCCCTGATAGGGTTTTAGGTTTTATCCGGCTCTCAGTTGATGGAAAAAGGCTTGGAGCCGACGACCACCGGGTTTCAATCCCTGATAGGGTTTTAGGTTTTATCCGGCCCGAAATAGACAAATACACAATCAAAGTCTGAGCCTTTGTTTCAATCCCTGATAGGGTTTTAGGTTTTATCCGGCTTTTGCTGTAGCCGATCGCCCGTGGGGAAGGAGTGTTTCAATCCCTGATAGGGTTTTAGGTTTTATCCGGCGAAAATAGGCCAACTTTGCAATGCAGATCCTCTAAGTTTCAATCCCTGATAGGGTTTTAGGTTTTATCCGGCTCTACAGAAAGTGGCGGCTAAAGTTACAGCAACCACGGCTAGTTTCAATCCCTGATAGGGTTTTAGGTTTTATCCGGCTTTGATTGTGGATAAATTACACCTGAATAGTAAGTTTCAATCCCTGATAGGGTTTTAGGTTTTATCCGGCTTCCCAGTCGAAGGGCGGCGCGGGGTGTCCAGATGGTGTTTCAATCCCTGATAGGGTTTTAGGTTTTATCCGGCGCTGCTTGTAGCTTCTTATCAAACCGGAAGTTTTAGCGTTTCAATCCCTGATAGGGTTTTAGGTTTTATCCGGCTCACCATCTCCCAGCCCCGCACCCGCACCGACTGGCGATTTGTTTCAATCCCTGATAGGGTTTTAGGTTTTATCCGGCCTTTAGCAACAACAGTCGTAATCATTGGCTCTCCGTTTCAATCCCTGATAGGGTTTTAGGTTTTATCCGGCCTACAAACATAAACCGATGGCAACTAGCGTTTAGTTTCAATCCCTGATAGGGTTTTAGGTTTTATCCGGCTTGTTGGTGAGAGCCTGGATATGCCTTGTGGCATTTAGTTTCAATCCCTGATAGGGTTTTAGGTTTTATCCGGCGAAGCCCCGGACGGCTCAATCTGGCAGGCTTGTAAGGTTTCAATCCCTGATAGGGTTTTAGGTTTTATCCGGCTAGATGTTTCGTCGAACTGGTATTTTAAAAATAAAAATATTAAGTTTCAATCCCTGATAGGGTTTTAGGTTTTATCCGGCGTTGGGGGCAAAACGCCCCCAACACACACCATCAAATAATGTTTCAATCCCTGATAGGGTTTTAGGTTTTATCCGGCACCACAACATGGCTGATTATGAAGTTGAACCCATGTTTCAATCCCTGATAGGGTTTTAGGTTTTATCCGGCACACGGGCAGCGTCTTCGAGACTTTGGTAGAAATGTTTCAATCCCTGATAGGGTTTTAGGTTTTATCCGGCCGCCCGTTCCAGAAGCCAGGGTGTATTTGGTTTTCAAGGTGCAGTTCCGTGAATCTAAAACAAAAGTACCATTCCAGCCTTCGGGTTGTCAATACCAAAAATTTCATATTCACTCCAAAACCTTATCCTGTAAAGCTTTCAGACTTTCCGTGAATCGTTTTTTCAGAGGAGGGGCATCAAACTCTTGCTGCACATGAGTTTGAGCCTAAAAATTTGATACCCCTATTTTAACACCTACCGGTTCACGGAAACTAGGCAAAAAATATTGTGCGATCGACTGGCTCTACCCCACCAATACCTTCGATCTTACCCTGACAGCAAGCCCACAGCGGAAAAAACCAAATACTGTCTTCCTTGGGTTGGATAACTTTGTTCGGCGTGGCGATCGTAACTTAGACTTGAGTCCTAGCCGGAATCAATCTCCTCAACTGGTTGCATGACTTTGTTCGGCGTGGCGATCGTAACTTAGACTTGAGTCCTAGCCGGAATCAATCTCCTCAACTGGTTGGATGACTTTGTTCGGCATGGCGATCGTAACTTAGACTTGAGTCCTAGCCGGAATCAATCTCCTCAACTGGTTGGATGACTTTGTTCGGCATGGCGATCGTAACTTAGACTTGAGTCCTAGCCGGAATCAATCTCCTAAAACGATTCCGCCAACCAGAAAGCAAAGCGATTAAAAAACAACTCCGATATATCAAAAAAAATTAGCTCATATTCAACAGCTAACGGCTTAGACACTTATCTCTAAAATCTCACGAAAAAGCCAGATAAAAGCTGCCCACTCGTAGAGTTATCAAAATCTATGCTTTAGAAAATCCCAGACCACAACTTATATTTTACCGGAATTGAATCCCCAATTAATTGCTAGGAGTGATTTGACCCAACTTATTTAGCGAAACCTAAACCTTCAATAAATAGCGAATTTTTACCTGCCATATTTGCGGTATTTGCGCTTCGCCGTTCCGAAAAATATTATTGGCAAATTTCATACAAAATCCCCAAATTAACTTAAAATTAGTAGAGTGGCATTTACCTTAAAACTCCCTGTCACTAACCCCACCCTAAAGGGATGGGGCTTGTAAGGAAACCAAGCCATAGGTAGAAAACAAGCGCAAGTAGGACTAGACAACGGTTGAGAAACCAATTTGAACTAACTGAAGGTGGCACTTTCATTGGACGTTACAGGCGCTATTCCTAACCCGTAACCACTCCGTTAGTCAAAGTCGAAGGAAATTAAACAGTTAGGCTTATCGCCAAACAAAAACCATGCAATACGTTCCTGTAGTGGACTTTGAGCAACGTCCTTTAATGCCAACAACACCCGCAAGGGCAGAGCGTTGGATTAAATCTGGAAAAGCAACACCATTTTTCCGTAAAGGGATATTTTGTGTTCGCTTAAACGTTGAACCTTCAAATCGTCAGACCCAACCCGTAGCAGTCGGAATCGATCCGGGTTCTAAACGTGAGGGGTACACAGTCAAATCAAAAGCTCATACCTACTTAAATCAGCAGTTTCATGCTGTTGATTGGGTCAAAGAGGCTGAGGAGACAAGTACAAACGCCAGACGTGCAAGGCGCAATCGAAAAACACCTTGTCGCCAACCTCGTAAAAACCGTAAGCGTGGCGGGATTCCTCCAAGCACTAAGGCGCGTTGGCAATTCAAAATCCGAGTAGTCAAAGTTTTTGATACCATCTTTCCTATCTCAGACATTGGAATTGAGGATGTAAAAGCATTGACCAAAAAAGGTTGTCGCAAATGGAATAAGTCATTTTCGCCCTTAGAAGTTGGCAAAAAATGGTGTTATTCCGAGTTGGAAAGAATTGCACCTGTCACCCAATTTGATGGCTATACCGACACCTACTTAACTCGTCAAAAATTAGGTCTCCAAAAATCTAAGGTCAAGTTATCCAATGTTTTTGATGCCCATTGTGTCGATTCTTGGGTGCTAGCTTACCTGTTGGTAGGTGGCGATAGATCACCAAAAAATATGGTGGTGATGGAATGTAAGCCCATCCGCATTTATCGCAGGCAATTGCACGTTTTTAACCCTGGGAAAAACGGATATCGCCGTCCTTACGGTGGCTCCATGTCGCAAGGATTGAAGCGCGGGGGGATTGTCAAGCATCCTAAGTATGGAAAGTGTTACGTAGGTGGCGAAGATTCTAAAAAATCTCGCATTAGCCTGCACAGTCTTGGTACAGGAAAACGCCTGTGTCAAAACGCAAAGCCCACAGATTGTAAGTTTCTGGCTTACAACTCATGGCGAACTGTAAAGCCGTCCTAAAAGGACGGGGTTTCAAACCCATTTTTCTGATGACAAAAGCCGAAATTAGCACCAAAAACATCACAGTTCCTAACGGGGATTTGCAAATAGCTGCATACCTAGCCCAGCCAGCCTCCCCAGGGCAATTTCCCGCAGTTATCGTGATTCAAGAAATCTTTGGCGTCAACTCGCACATCCGCGAAGTTACTGAAAAAATAGCAAAAGAAGGATATGTGGCGATCGCCCCAGCCATTTACCAGCGTCAAGCCCCCGGCTTTGAAACCTGCTACACACCCGAAGCCATCCAAATCGGCAGAGAATACAAAGAAAAAACCACCGCTTCCGAACTTCTCGGCGATATCCAAGCCACCATCGATTACCTCAAAACTCTACCCTCAGTCAAACAACAAGGTTTTGGCTGCATCGGTTTCTGCTTTGGAGGACACGTCGCCTACCTCGCCGCTACATTGCCCGAAATCAAGGCTACAGCGTCGTTCTACGGCGCCGGTATCGCCACCCAAACCCCCGGCGGCGGCACCCCCACGATCGCCCGCACAGCAGACATTAAAGGCACTCTCTACGCCTTTTTTGGCACTCAAGACCCCAGCATTCCCTTAGAACAAGTTGACCAAATCGCCGCCGAATTGCAAAAACACAGTATTTCTCACCAAATTTTCCGCTACAATGCCGATCACGGCTTCTTCTGCGACCACCGCGGCAGTTACGACGCTACGGCAGCAGCCGACTCGTGGATGCAGGTGAAGCAGCTATTTCATCAGCAACTTCAACCAGCTTAGAGAGTGGGAGATGGGGAGATAGGGAGATGGGGAGAGTGGGAAAATTTTTTCTACTGACGACTGACAACTAAATTACTGACAACTGACAACTAAACTGACATGAATTCCAAATCTACAGGTTCTCAAAGCGCAAAACCATCCTTTTCAATGGATGATTTTGCTAAAGCCCTCGAACAGCACAATTATGAGTTCCAGAAGGGACAAGTAGTGCGCGGCAAAGTGTTCGAGTACGACTCAAACGGCGCGTATGTTGATATCGGCGGCAAGTCTTCGGCTTTTTTGCCGATCGAAGAGGCTGCTTTGAGAACAGTAACGGATTTGTCGGAAGTGGTTCCCCTGGACGAGGAACGGGACTTTTTGATTATCCGCGAACAAGATGCAGATGGCCAAGTTACCTTGTCCCTGCGGCAGTTACAAATTCAGCAAGCTTGGGAAGATTTAGTTGAATTGCAGGAAACCGGTAAAGTTCTTCAGGTGCGGGTTTCTGGCGCAAATAAGGGCGGCGTGACTGTAGATGTTCAGGGAATGCGCGGCTTTATTCCCCGATCGCACTTAGTCGATCGCGATAACCTAGAATCGCTGATCGGTCAATCTTTGAGCGTTAATTTTTTGGAGGTCGATCGCGAACGAGAAAAACTCGTACTTTCCCAGCGGATGGCCACTCAATCCAATGCCTTCAAGGATTTGCAAATTGGTCAGTTGGTGGAAGGAAAAGTCAGCAGCATCAAGCCTTTTGGGGTGTTTGTGGACTTGGAAGGAGTTAGCGGTTTGCTGCACATCAAGCAAGTTAGCCAAAAATATATTGATAACCTTGGAAAGGTGTTTGCTCCCGGTCAACCCCTGAAAGCGATCGTGCTTGACCTCGATGAAAGTCGCGGCCGGATTTCGCTTTCTACTCGGGTACTGGAAAATTACCCAGGGGAAATGGTGGATAAGATGGCGGATGTTATGGAGACGGCAGAAGAGCGATCGGAACGTGCTAGAAAGACTCTTTCTTAAGTCTTGATCTAATTACCACCCCGACTTCTTTAAGAAGTGGGGGTGGTAAAAGTGCGATCGTTTTACGTTTAATTAACTTGATTTACTTATTTTGCATTCTACATCGACTTCTTATACCAGTTTCCCAAAAGAATCCCAGTATAGGCTAACTCCAAACCCCTAAGCTGTTGCACATTTAAACTGTGAACTAAAATTTGATAAAGTTCTTATGGGGAGTAGGGGTTGGGCCAGAAAGCCCGCACAAAAAACACGATTTAGATGCACAACAGCTTATCTAGTAAGTTAATACCTCTCGCCCATCAAAAATCTCAAATTGTCTTACTTCTTCCTTTCCCTATCTAACTCCATTTTAGCGGGAGCATCTCATATTTGCAAAAATACTTCTTTCTTCTTCCTTCTGACTCTTTTCTCCTGGCTCCTGACTCCTGACTCCTAATTCCAATTTCGAGCTTGGCTGCTTTCATTGAGATGCTCCCATTTTAGCATTCGTTATTTGACCCCATTAGCTACTACTCCCAATACTTTAAAATCGGCTACATTTAGTTGATCTAAAGCTTTGCTTACCATGCCGCGATCTGTTTTTTCTATTTTCACTATCAGCACTGTACCATCAGTTTGAGAAGCTAGTAAATGACCGTCGGCTAAACCAATCAAAGGTGGCGTATCGTAAATGACTAAATCAAATAAGGCTAGGAATTGTTCCATTAAATAGTGCATCTTTCTCGAAGAAAGTAATTTAATTGGATCGGCGGGAATAGTACCTGCTGTGAGGACAAAAAGATTGTCATCGTCGGGTAATCGCTGAATAGCCTCATTTAAGCTTAAATCCGAACTTAAAACATTACTTAAACCTCTCATATTTGATAAGCCAAGGTATGTGTGCAGTTGAGGCAAACGCATATTAGCATCCACTAATAATACTCGTTTACCAACAGCCGAAGCAGTTTTAGCTAAATAAAGTGCTACAGTGGACTTACCCTCACCTTTAATAGTCGAAGTGATGGTTAAAGAACTTATTGGGTTGTCAGCATTTAATAATTGAATATTTGTGTATAAGTAGTGAAATGCCTCGACCACAGGAAAATCTTTGTAATTTGAAACTATTATTCGTTTTAAGCTTGCACTGTTAGTATTTAAACTTACGCTAGTGAATTTAGGTGGAACACTTTCACCTCTACGAGATTTAATTTTCATCGCTTTGGCGATCGGAATGACTCCCAAAAGAGGCCGTTTAGTTGCTGATTTAATTTCTTCGGGAGTATGGAAAACCGTATTTAAAACTTCTACTAGGAAACCTATAGCAATGCCTAGTAAAGTGCTAATAACGATCGCGATCGCTAGGTGGCGACGGGTTGGTTTTTGTGTTACTGGGTTGGGCTCACCATTTTCGTTTGTGACTAACTGTGGTTTAGATATAATTTGCCAAGAGCCATCAATTTGACCAGCATCTAGTTGTAAAGTTTTTTGTTTTTCGAGGAAGAGTTTGAGAGTCTCCTTAGCTAGTTCTAGTTTTAATTGTAGGTCATCATAGCGACGCTGAGCTTGGGGCATTTGAGTGATTTTTGCTTGCAGTAAGTTTTGACTATTAGTTATCACTCGCTCGCGAGCTTCCAACTGTTCTAGTTGGGATTTCATCTGAGAGATGACAGACTCAGCTTCTTTTTTCATTAAAGCGCGCAAACTTTGCTGCTTTTCCCGCAAAGATTGAATGGGAAGGCTATTTTCATAAAATTGAGTAGAGGTTAAAGCTAATTGCGACTCAATTTCATTTACTTTGCTAATTAAATTTTCATAAGACTTGGGGTTAATCTCAACAATCCAACGATTATCCCCGGTTAACGATCTTTTTTTGTAGCTTTCATATTGATGCCTACTTTCTGCTAGTTGTACTTGTACTTCTAGGCGACGATTAGTTAAATTATCTAGCTGATCTGATAGGCTGCGGCTGCGTAGTTCGGGTTGGTTAAAGTTATACTGAACCCTTAACCTTTGTAATTCTTGTTGCAAGTTATCTACTTTCTGTTGGAGTGGTGGCAGTTGTCGATCAATAAAATCAATACTTTGTTTGCTAACTTTTAAACGCTCTTTGTCCATATATTCTAGGTAATATTTGGCAGTTTCATCCAGCACATATTGGATGCGCTTGGGATCTCGATCGCGGTAGCTAATATCTACGAGCTTAGTACCCCCCTGCTTCCCATCTCGCAAGAAAGTAATACGTTGGATCGTCAAGCGGCTACTGAGACTTTTATAGTCAAACTTTGGATATTTTGTTTGCAATTTATTGACTAATGGTAGTAACACTTCTGGGCTTTTTAAAACCCGCGCTAAACTTTGATAATCCACCGAGGAACCGTCTTCCGCTGATGATTTAATTTTGTTCAAGTCTGTGATACCTAAACTGTTATTTTGAGCTTGAACCAAGAGCTTGGATAGCCGATCGTCAGCCGTAATGGGTTCTGCTAAAACCGTAAATTTTCCTTCATACTCGGTAATAGAGTTTTTGGCAGCCTTGAGCACGAAACTCCCGCTTAAAGTAGCTATGCTGGCAGCTACTATGCCCATCACCAGAAGGCGACGTTTGACTACAGCTAGTACCCAATTCATATCAAGAACTTGGTCATCCTCTGCTGGGCTACTAGCTAGGTAATTAGCGGAGGGAACAGACAAATATTGACCATTAAGGTCATTCTTGAGGGAAGACAACAGTTTTTTATCCATAGCAAAAATGTATGTTATTTAATTCCTAATTTCCCAATAGTCTAAGTAGCTCTATCAGTCGGGTAGGAACGAGAATTCCACCAATAATATTACTAGCGGGTGTGAGAACAGTGTTAATGGTGTCTACCAAGGTAGCAGTCCTCGAACGTCCCACTATAATTATGTCATTATCTTGAATAAGTGGGTTGGTTTGAGCATCGATTCCTTGATTCAAATTAATTGCTACTTCCGAGCGGGATATAGTTCCATTAGGATTCAGCCTGATCAGTTCCACGGATCTAGAGTTAGCGCGACTTAGTCGGAAACCCCCCGCACTCATAATTGCTTGATTTAAGGTAGTATTAGGAGGTAATTTAAGTCCACCCGGAGTATTGACTTCTCCGATAACACTCACTTGCACAGTCCCCGGAGCAAAGCTAGCAGTAGCTAGAACCGAAACTTCTCCTGGGTCGATCGCCGTCGCTGTCGGGACAAAGATGATATCCCCTTCTTGTAGTATAGTATCTTGAGAGGTATCTTGTTCTTGCAAATATTGCCAGAGGTTAATAGTTCTAATTTGTTGTTTGCCACTTCTAGTATAACGTTGGAGTTGGATTTGCCGAATATCAGCGATTGATGTGATGCCACCAGCTAGTTGTAGAGCTCGAATGATGGTCGGTTGTCCGCTGGTTCTTTGACCATTTTGGGTATCACCACCGATCGCTACATATCTACCGGGACGCTTTACCTCTCCGAATACTGAGACACTACGGGGTTGCTCTGCTGGTATAGAAAAAGTAGATTCACTAACTTGATTTGTTTCTGCTAAATTAATTGTTTCTTGAGGGGGAACCAAGATTTGATCTCCATCTCGCAACGTGATGTCTTGGCTTGTTTGACCAGTTTGTAAATAATCCCACAGGTTATAAGTGAGAGTTATTTGTTGGTTAGCCTTGACACGACGTCGGACAATTACTCGGCGGATATCAGCGCTAGCTCGAATACCGCCAGCTTTTTCTAAAGCTTGAGGAAGCGTGGGAAACTGAACTGATGGTGTATTTCCACCTCCATTAGCTAGGGGCAATGAGTAGGAGCCGGGACGACTTATTTCACCCGACAACCAAATATTGAGCGGGCGGGCAGCTTGTAAGCTAATGGTAACTAAAGGTCTTTTTACGACCCGGCCATAAGCTCTAGTGATAGCTTGGGCTGCCTGTTCTAAAGTTAATCCTTGAAGGGAAACACTACCAATAACCGGGATTTGAATAGCTCCCCCAGCGGGAATTTGATACACCCCACTAAGCTGGGGCAGATCGTAGATATCAATTCTAATATTGTCTCCACCACCTAGATAGTAGTCAGTATTAATACTTGTTGCGGGGGCAGGCGACTGAGCGAGGTTGGTTTGAGGGTAGGAGAGTGTGAGTACCAGCGCCAGCAGTGGCAGTTGTAAAGCACGGAGAGTAAGCCATTTCATAGGTAGTAACAAATTTATGATAGAGGTAAAGCCATGAAAGATATTTTAAGGGTGCCGATGTTTGCGTTGATGCTATTGTGTTTAGCGCTTATCGTCTTGGTGACTATTTATATTTTAGTCGCACGCCATCCCAAATTGGGTCTCACATTAGAAAAGATTTTTGTGGGGATACTTTTTTTTACCATGACTGGTGGTTCGGGGATCGCGGCCATGCCCTTTAGCAAACTCCACCCTAACGTTTTCTACAACTTAGAAACTACGCCCCCAACGATGATTGGTCAAATTGCCATTTATGGGGCCATGATATTAATGATATTTCCCCGCTTAACTAAAACTACGCAAAAAACTGTTTCTATGTGCATTAAATGGATAGCAGGGGACATTTTTTTAGGTTGGTTTTTGTTGATTATGACTTTATCGGGCTTGTGGTCAGAAACTCCTGAACTTACTTTCCGGGCTATTTTTGCTATGTGGGGAATAACACTGGTTTCTATTTATGCAGGGAAAGTGTATAGTTGGTTAGAAATTTATGGATTATTGAGATGGCTAAGTGGTTTATTAGCTTTATGGTCTATTGTGAAAACAAATGCAGCGCCGGACGGTTGTTGGACAGGAGTTTTAGGTCATAAAAACCCTTTTTCTTTTCAAATGGCTAATACAGCTTCTTTATGGATTTTATATGCTTTTAAGGATCGTAAGTATCGATATTTATCATTATTTATCACTTTAATAGCTTTAGTAGGATTGCAAAAAGGTTGTAGTGGTGCTAGTCGGATTTTGACAGTGGTATTAATCAGTTTGTGGAGTTATTTAGCACTCTTAAAAAAATTACCTGTAAAATGGGCTTTTGTCTGCTTTATCTTATTTTTGGTGGGTAGTATAGGTATAAGTATTTTGGTGTTAAATAATTTAGAGGCTATTATTGTGGATGGTTTGGGAAAAGATATGACTTTAACCGGGCGAACCGATTTTTGGCCTTTAATTATTGATCGACTTAATGAAAATAATCCCATATTTGGTTATGGACTGAAAGGATTTTGGCAGTCTTGGCGTGGCTCGGAAAATCCAGCTTACGGAATTGTAGTAGCTAAAACTGGTTTTGTGCCACCCCACTCTCACAATGGTTTTATTGATATACTTTGCGAACTGGGTTGGGCCGGATTATTGTTGTTTATTGGGTCATTTTTTAATAATATATTTAGAGGTATAAAGTACCTAGTTAAGGGAAGTTTTCCAGAGTCAGGTTTGCCTTTGTATTTATTAACATTTATACTAATGACCAATTTGACAGAGGGGGGACTATTGGGGGTTGGTACTTATTGGTCTTGGTATGTAGTTTTATCGGTAAAATTGAGCTTAGATAGGACAGCTAAGGATAATCCACACTGATGATGTCAGCGTTTGGTCAGGCCTATTAGGAGAATCTTTAAACAGAATAGGCAGAACCCCGACTTCTTAAAGAAGTCGGGGCTTTAATACCGATCGCCTTTTACGTTTAATTAAGTGGGCTTACTTAATATGACTCGCAATTGTTTCACTTTCCACCGTTGCTTCCACTGGCCAAGAATTTTCCATCTCTACTGTTTGTTTCGGCTGATAAACTGCCAAGTCAAACCAGAAAGTCGTACCCACATTAACTTCGCTAACTAAATTAATTTTAGTGTGGTGCTTGTCAATAATGTTTCTGACAATAGAAAGACCTAATCCCGTTCCTTCTAAAGTGTGTACTCGGTTTTCTACCCGGAAAAAGCGATCGAAGATTGCTTGTTGGTCTTCAGGATCTATCCCAATTCCCGTATCCGAAATTTCGATCCGCACTACCGGAAAATGTTTGGCATCCGGTGACAAGTTTTGGTTGACGGATTGACCGTCTTTGTGGGTGGACGCCTCCGACTCTAGCAAATACGCTCGAATTGCCACCTTGCCGCCGGACTGAGTAAATTTTAAGGCATTTCCTACTAAATTTGCAAATACTTGCAGTAGCAAATCGTAATGACCTAACGCAGGCGGCAAATACGGGTCAACTTCTTGCTCTAATTCAATGCCTTTATCCTTAGCATTTAACTGATAAGTCCGCAGGGTTTGTTCCACAGCTTGCGGGAGGTCCACAGCTTCCAAGTGATAAACTCGGCAGGATTCCAGCCGCGACAAGTCTAACACGTCGTTAACTAAACGAGTTAGTCGATCGGTTTCTCGATTGGCAATTTCTAGGAATTCCCTGCGCTCGCTTTCTAGAAGGTCTTCTCCGTACTCGTGAAGAGTCTCGATAAAAGATTTGATATTAAATAAAGGTGTTCTCAATTCGTGAGAAACATTGCTGATAAAATTGCTTTTAGCCTCATTGAGTTCTACTTCCCTAGTGATGTCCTGCACTGTCATTGCAATGCCTTTGAGACTTTCTCGGTAATTTCCGGAACCTTGATGCTTGGAGGTTTGCTCGTAGAAAGTACACTCTACAGCTACCGGGCGTTGTGGCTCGGTACAGGTATCTTCCTCATGGCGGATGCAGCTTCTGCACAGCGGTTCGGCACCGGGCGCTTTGTGCAGAATGACTGTAGTTAAAACAATCCTAATTGTACGGTTAACTGGTTCGCTCATAGAGATGCGAAATTCGCCGCCTTCGCGATCGCCCGCAGCTATTTCCTGCAACGGTCTCCCCAACTCCTGCTGCACTTCCGAAGGCAAAATGTTCAGAACATTTACTCCGAGCGCATTTTTGCCTTCCCATCCAAAAATCCGCATCCCCGTCGGATTAACTAAAATCACCTGCAAATTTGCGTCTAATAAAAGCGCGCCATCAGCAATCGTTGAAACCAAAGTTTCTAACTTAGCTTTTTCCGCTGTCAGCTCTTCAATATTTTGTTCTTCATAACTTTCGAGTTTCTGGGCCATCTCGTTAAAACTGCCGATCAACTCGCCCAATTCTCCCCCTAAAGGCAGGTCAACTCGCTGCTTAAAATTCCCGCTGGCAATGTTTTTGACCCCGAAGACTAATTGTTTGATCGGCTGAGTAATTGTCAGGGCATTAAATACAGCTCCCAAAATTACCATCACCCAAATTGTCACAAATACTGCTAAAGTGACATCCCTAGTCAGATTTGAAGAGATAACTGCTGCGGGATTGGGGTTAATGCCGATCGCCAAAACTCCCAAATATTTGTCTTCATGAATTAACGGCACAAATACATCGGTAACTTCTCCATCTGGCGTCAAATGCTGCCGCACCAAAGGCAAAGAAGTTAAATTTCTCGCCTCAATATCGGCGAGAAAATTATCGGGAAGTTTGATCTGGCGGCGCAGCGTCAGGGAAGTCTCCACCTCGGATTCCGAAAAGGGTATCCCCAGGAAAATATCCCCCGCTTCGTCGGCATAAAGCATATAGCGGACGCTGGAGGTGCTGCTGTAAAATTGGCGGGAAAAGCGGGCGACTTCGGAGCGATCGTTTTTGGCAATCAGCGGCGCCACATTTGCCGCCAACAGCAGGCCGAGGTCTCGGCCGTAACGAGTATCGTTAAGTCGGGCGTCTTGCTGGATAGTATTCACGGCCCAGAATGTCAGGCCGCTCATAATTAACGACACTACGAGGGTAGCACCGGCCATCAGGCGGGTCTGGAGGGTAAAATCCGACCACCAGCGGGCAATAATTTCTCCGATTTTGTTTAGTATGGCCAGCATTTCACCAGTTCACCCGTTCAATATTAAAAGCAAGATCAATTCAGTTGGCTCCCGATCGAATTTTCTGCTGCGACTTGTCCGCTACCGCCACCGCAGAGAGACCAAACTTCATTGTTACATTTCTACATTGAGATTGCTTGGCTTTCGGATGGCGGCCGATGCCGCAATTCCTAATTTTTATCGCCCAGTGCTCGGCGGCCGATGTCCCGCCGGCAGTAGACCCCTTCAAATTGGATGCAATCCACTGCTGCATAAGCTTTGGAGATAGCTTGTTCCAAAGTTTCTCCCGTCGCAGTGACGCCCAAAACCCGGCCTCCGTCGCTCACCAACTCCTGGTGCTTCAACTGGGTGCCTGCGTGAAACACTTCTGCTCCTTTGGCTTCAGCTTCCTCGATACCTGTAATAACTTTGCCTTTTTGATAACTTCCAGGATAGCCCCCAGAAGCCAAAACTACGCAAACAGAGCCCCCCGACTTCCAGCGAATAGAATATTCACCGAGACGCTGCTGACAGCAGGCCAGCACCAAATCTTCTAAAGGAGTTTCCAGCAGTGACAAAACCGCTTGAGTTTCGGGATCTCCGAAACGGCAGTTGAATTCTAAGACTTTGGGTTCTCCGTCGGGGGTAATCATTAAACCTGCGTAGAGTACACCCCGGTAGTCGATTTTGCGTTTTTGCAGTGCGGAGAGGGTGGGTTCGAGAATTTCTTCTTGAATCCTTTCCATGAGTTCCGGGGTGACGATGGGCGCTGGGGCGTAGGCTCCCATACCCCCGGTGTTGGCTCCCTTGTCGCCTTCGCCGATAGCTTTGTGGTCTTGGGCCGGCAGCAACGGTTCCACTGTGATGCCGTCGGTGAGGGCGAGAATCGAGACTTCTTGACCTGTTAAGAATTCTTCGACGACGACTCGGATGTTGTCTGTGCCGAATTCGCCTCTGAAAATGGTGTTGATGGCGCTGTGAGCCATTTTGACGGTGGTGGCAACGGTGACTCCTTTGCCTGATGCGAGTCCGTCTGCTTTGATGACTATTGGGGTTCCTTGTTCCAGAACGTATGCTTTGGCTGCTTCTGCGTCTGTAAATACGGCAGCTTTGGGTGTGGGGATGCCTGCTTCGAGCATCAGTTCTTTGGCCCAGGATTTGCTGGATTCAATTTGGGCGCCGGCTTTGGTGGGGCCGAAAATCATCATTTTTCGCTGTTGGAAATAGTCGGCGATGCCTAGCGATAGGGGCAATTCGGGGCCGACGATGACTAATCCGATGTTGTTGACCATCACAAAGCGTTCGATGCCTTGGAAGTCGTCGATGTTGAGCGACAGATTCTGACAGCCTGGGGTGGTAGCTGTGCCGCCGTTGCCCGGTACGCAGAATACTTGTTTAATCCGCGTAGATTCTAGCAGTTTTTTTGCGATCGCGTGTTCGCGACCTCCGTTTCCCACAACTAAAACTTTCACAGTATCCTCACCTATAAATTTTGTTCCCTGAATGTCTGATTTTCAGTGTTGGCATCTGTCTATCTGCTTTTTGCAGTGCTGTCAATTATGCCATGCTTGGCGCTAGGGAATTGCTAGATGTGGCACTTTTCTGGAGGAGTGGGCTTCGACGGCTGTTTCTCAATGGCTGGGAGCGTGCAATAATTAAAGACTTTAGCTGCCCAATTTTTCTGGGTTCTGCCTCGATTTAATCATGCAATTAAAACTATTTTTTGGCTTTTAACTCTTCAATTACTGTAATTTAGCTAGGGCCAAATAGCGATAAGATAGGCAGGTTGACTTTGCGGAATTTTACTCACATGAAATCAAATCAAACCGCTGCGAGTTTGTCGGCCAAATTTAAGCGGGTGGGCGTTGTCGGCGGGGGCCAGCTAGCTTCGATGATGGGGGATGCTGCTAGGGCACTCGGTATTGAATTGGTAGTACAAACTCCTAATGCTACTGACCCGGCAGTTTCTGTGGCTGCTGGTGCTGTTTTGGCGGCTGTTGATGATGTTTTAGCTACGGCTCAATTGGCTGCTGGCTGCGATGTTATTACTTTTGAAAATGAGTTTGTGGATTTGGATGGTTTGCGGCCGCTAGAACGGCAAGGTGTTTTATTTCAGCCGAGTTTGTCGTCGCTTTCTCCTTTGTTGGATAAGTACGTTCAGCGCTGTTATTTACAAGGTTTGGGTTTGCCAACTCCGAGGTTTTGGGAATGGGATTGCAGCGCGGATTTGCCCCCGGAATTGTTTAAGGCGGTGGCGATCGACTTTCGGGCAATTTCTGTTTCCGACAGGGTGCAGATGGAAGGAGACTCGGATGCTGGATCGATCGACTTTCCCTTTGTCGTCAAAGTTCGCCGCCACGGTTATGACGGCCAAGGTACTTTTATTGTTAACGATCGGGGGAGTTTTGAGTCAATTCGTGCTAAGATAGAGGGTCAGTCTTTGCTAGTGGAAGAGTTTGTGCCGTTCGATCGCGAGTTGGCTGTGATTGCAGCTCGATCGGCAAATGGCGAAATTGCGATTTATCCGATAGTGGAAACTCAGCAGCAAAATCAGGTTTGTCATCTGGTGATTGCGCCCGCTGATATTAGTTTAGATGTGAAAACGGAAGCTTGTGCGATCGCCCGCACTCTCCTCAACAGTTTGCAAGCAGTCGGCGTATTCGGCATTGAATTATTTTTAACCGCCGACAATAAGCTGTTAGTCAATGAAATTGCACCGCGCACTCACAACTCGGGACATTTTACGATCGATGCCTGCGAAACTTCACAATTTGAACAGCATTTGCGCGCAGTTTGTCAACTGCCTTTAGGTAATTCGGCTCTGAAATGTGCAGGCGCTGTCATGGTAAATTTGCTAGGCTACGAGTCGGCCCAGTCCGATTATTTAGCAAAAAGAAAACAACTGGCACAAATTAGCGGTGCTTTTGTCCATTGGTATGGTAAGAAAGTATCGCGTCCGGGCCGCAAACTCGGTCACGTTACAGTTGTGCTCGACGCGGACTTGGTGGCTCAGGGGCGATCGTCAGCGGAGGCGATCGCTCAAACCGTAGAATCCATCTGGTATGCAAGTTAAATTGCTCGCAGCTTGCCAAAATCGGGTTAGTTGGTATATATTAACTACCAGCCGGGAAGTCCCTCGGTATATTTAAAGGCGATTAATCTGAGCGCTGCGCGAAGTACCCCGTTGGGAATTACTCCTTGGGATGAAAGGCTCGTCGGGTGTAGGTACCCAAAGCGACAATTATTTCTGTATATCCCTTGATAATCTGGAAATACTCTGATACTATATTAGCAAGTGGGGGTGGAACTACCTCACTATAAAAAGCCTTTGAAAAAAAGGAAAAAGAAGCCTGCGGTCTAACTGTACTCAGTTGACAGTCAGGTTTGTTCACATAAAGGTTCTACTGCGACGTTGGTGACTGCCAATAATGTTTTTTTGATCTATAACTCTTAACTCTCGGGAATCAAGATGTTTGGACAGCAGTAAACTGGGCTTGTACCCAGAAACTTTAAGTCCGAGCCAACGGTACCCACCTGGTAAAATACCAGGTCAAAAGCTGAGGTAAGACGGCGTTGCGGGGAACCATTAAAATTTGGATAGAGATAGGCGCTGTGAAATATGGCTAGCCTATTTTTTTTTAGATACACGCTTTTACTCATAGTAAACGTGAGCTCGACGAGGGCTTTTGCAACGGGAACATCCCGGTTTTGCAAAAGCCTCAAATGGCTAAGGATCGCGAATTAAATAACTTACAATTTTAATTGTTATTGTGGGATGGGCGTCCCGCCCGTCCTTTTTCGACGGGCGGGACGCCCATCCCACTTTCAAGAGTGGAAGTTATTTAATTCTCATTCCTAAGAGGTCGTTGAGGTAGGCACAACGAAATTTTAGCATTTGATTGACATTTTTTTTCAACCATTGAGTCCCAGAAATTTTCAACCTTCTGTCTATTTGTTTGACCGTCGATTCCACCGCTCCCGAGCCGATGGAACAAATCTGGCGTTGCTGAATTGAGGTATGATAAATGGAGCGAGGGATTCATAAAAACCAACTAACTGAAAGTGAAAGACAATGAAATGTCCCGAATGTAAGTTAACTCATGTTAATAAAAATGGTCACAAAAAAGGCAAGCAAAATTATATTTATGTTGACTGTGACAGGCAATTTATAGATTGCTATCAAAGCCACCGTGGCTACGAACAAGAAGTTAAATATGAATGCCTAAAAATGTAGATCGAGGGAATGGGTTTTCGGGCGATAGAGAGAGTAAAATGCGTGCCTCACAGGACAAGAATTAATTGGGTCAAGCAAGTTGGAAAATTGCTACCATCGGCTTACGCTCCCGAGATAATTCCCGAAGTAGGAGAACTAGATGAACTACAAACTTTTATCGGATCAAAAAAAAAGGGGTGTGGACAGTAGTAGACCACTTTAGACCAGGTATTCTAGGAGGGGTATTAGGAGACCGAGCGTGCTAAAACATTTGAACCTTTGTGGGATGTAGTTAGTAAATGGGGATGTTATTTTTATGTGACAGATGGCCCGAAAGTTGATCCAATGTTTATTCCAGATGGAGACCAAATTATATCCAAAACTTACATGACTTGCAGAAGGTGAAAACACAAGATTAAGGCATTATCTGGCTCGATTAAAACGAAAAACTCTTTGTTATTCTGGCATCAGAAAGAATGCTCAGATATTCAATTAAGCTACTTATTCATTACCTCAAGTTTAATGATGTTCCCGTTCCATGTTCAATTAATTATTCCGAGCGAGCATTACTCACCGCACAGGATTCCTAAATCATACCCCCATTCAGCAACGCCAGTTGCAATAAGCGGAGAACAGATGACCTTGAACAAGAATTAGCAGAAGCCCGCGCGGACTACGCCAAGCTTCTAGAATCTAGTACCCACATCACCAATAAGCTCAGGCAAGAATTAGCAGAAGTGCGATCGCAACTTACGACCGAGCGCGCCGATCGTGAGAAAATGGAAACACAGCTCGCCGACCTGAAACAAAAATCAGCCACTGCCAGCGAGTTGCCAGAAGCGGCCGACTTGCTCAATCAGTTGAAAAACAGACGCAAAAAGTCCGGGGCAGACTTGGCAGATATGGAGGCGGTTTTGGACATATTAGAAAACCATTAGCGCGAAAGTTGAGCGGAAAACGGTTTTTCTTGCTATGTAGTTAACCTGAAACCCTTAACAGGCAAGAGAATTGTTCAACGGAGAGGGTGGGATTTGAACCCACGGTGACATCACTGCCACACTCGGTTTCAAGCCGAGCGCATTCGACCACTCTGCCACCTCTCCTGGCGCATAAGTTTTATCATACCAGCAAATGTCTCTAACTACAAATAGCCGCAGATTCTGTGCGCCGATAAAGAATTTGTTCTCTTTCTACCCCGAAATCTTCGCCTACCCATACCAGCGACACTTCCGACACTGCTCCATTTTCCAGCAGGACGATCGAGAAATTCCGCAATTTCGAGCACTCTCTCTCCACAATTCGCGGTACGCTGGCGGCATTCAAATACACCGTACCCTCCGCACTCACCTCCAGCGACTTCCGCAACTCGTGCTTCGTGTGCCGCAGTTTGTGGTGCATATGACCAAAAGTTACCAGCGGTATGTGCTTCCCAGAACTCCGAGTTCGATCGATCGCCTCCGCAAAATCCGGGTCGCCCCAATCCCCTCCCAGCGGCTTCCAATCTCGCCCGCAGGGGTCTTCAGGAGCGTCTCCTAACCCCGTCGGGCCCGTGTGACCCAAAAAAATCACATTTTCGCAATCGGCATCCGCCGCAGCCCCTGCAATTCGCCGCGCCGACTCCTCAAAACTTTCTACCCCAAACCACTCCGAGTAAAAATCCCCGTACTTCCACTCCGATCCCCCCCAAGTAAACGGGCGGCTTCCTACCACAGTTACGCCCAATTCGGGAAAATCCCGTTTCCCGTAACCGACGTGAGCTTCTCCCATTAAATCTAACTGCTGTTTTACCCAATTTTCTTGAGTGCGATCGTAAGGACACTGACTGCGGCCCCACTCTGTCGCCGTGTACCAAGCGTCGTGGTTCCCAAACACCGCTGCTTTCGGAATGTCCAATTGGGAGATCGCCCGCACCACCTCCACCGACTCATTGCCAAAATCCCCCACAAACAGCACCAAATCAACGCCCAGATGCTTCAGGGCCTCGCCGTCTTCAGGTTCCCAGCGATCGTGAACATCCCCCACCACCGCAATTTTGATAGATTTAGCCTCATTCATGTGATTTGTCATGTGCGATCGATCCCTAGCCCCTTCTTACTCAGCATAAGAAACAGCGACCCATTTTTGCACTCTCCCACAGCATATTTTGGATTTTAGATTTTAGATATTAGATTGGTTCCACTGAACAGCCAGCACTTTTTGGTGAATTCAACTATAATTCAAAATACACTTTAGCTGTCTTCGCCACCTTCCCCGGAATATTCTAACTGTGTTTACCACCGCACCTGCTCCGAACTTTACTCAAACCCGACTGCCCGACGACTTGTTTGCAGCCATTAACGCCCTCAAACAAGAGTTAAACGCCGTCATTCTCGCCCACTATTACCAAGACTCCGAGATTCAAGACATCGCAGACTTCATTGGCGACTCCCTAGAACTTGCCCGCAAAGCCGCCAACACCAGCGCCGATGTCATAGTTTTTGCCGGAGTTCATTTCATGGCTGAAACCGCAAAAATTCTCAATCCCGACAAATTAGTATTGTTGCCCGACTTAAATGCTGGGTGTTCCCTCGCCGACAGTTGCCCTCCCGAAGCCTTTGCAGCTTTCAAAGCCGATCGACCAGGACATTTGGTAATTTCCTACATTAATTGTACCGCCGCAATTAAGGCAATGAGCGATATAATTTGCACCAGTTCTAACGCGGTTAAAATTGTCAACCAAATTCCCGAAAATCAGCCGATAATTTTTGGACCCGATCGCAATCTCGGCCGCTACGTCATGGAACAAACCGGCAGAAACATGGAGATTTGGCAAGGAGCTTGCATCGTCCACGAAAACTTCTCAGAAAAAAAGATAGTTCAACTCAAAATCGAAAATCCCGAAGCCGAAATAATTGCCCACCCAGAATGCGAACCTCCCGTGCTGCGCCACGCCAATTACATCGGCTCCACCACTGCTTTGCTCAAATATTCTCAAGCTAGTTCCAGCCCAGCTTTTATTGTCGCGACTGAACCGGGAATCATTCACCAAATGCAAAAGCAAGCTCCGCACAAACGCTTCATCCCCGCTCCTCCCAACAATAATAGTTGTGCTTGCAACGAATGCCCGCACATGAGATTAAATACCTTGGAAAAATTGTATCTAGCTATGAAAAATCAAACCCCTGAAATTACCATGCCTCTAGATATTCAACTAGCAGCTTTGCAGCCCATCCAACGAATGCTAGAAATGAGCTAACGGTTGACTGTTGACAGTTGTCAGTTGACAGTTGACAGTATTTTAGGATGGGTGGAATCCACGGATTAAATTAGTAATCATGGACGCGAAAAAACCGGTTTCTCCGAAAAATTGCGGATGCTCGCCACAGAAACCGGGTTTTTAGCCCCGCGTGGTTCCAGCACTGCATTAGGTCATTTATTTAAAAATTATGGACAATCGATGATTTTAGAAAAACTGATTGTTTTCACCCGCTATCCCGAACCCGGAACAACCAAAACTCGACTAATTCCGGTGCTGGGAAAAGCAGGTGCTGCCAACCTTCACCGCTTGATGGCCCAACGGACGATCGCCTGCGCTCTCTCTCTGGAAAAAACCCGCCGATTATCGGTAGAAATTCACCGATCCGGCGGCAGCCAACAACTGATGCAAGAGTGGTTGGGAAGTGATATTTTTTGTAAAAATCAAATAGACGGTGATTTGGGCGCCAGAATGACAGCAGCGTTTCAAAACTCTTTTAATTCAGGGGTTGAGAAAACAGCAATTATCGGCACTGATTGTCCGGGTTTGAAAGCAGAAATCATGGCACAAGCTTTTGAGGAATTGAGCCAGCACGATTTAGTTTTGGGCCCGGCAAAAGACGGAGGTTATTATCTCATCGGGCTGCGGCGATCGATACCGGAATTGTTCGGTGGCATTGACTGGGGAACCAGTGAAGTATTGGCTTGTACGCGGGCGATCGCCCAAAAACTCGACCTCAATATTGCTTATCTTCCCACTCTTGCAGATATCGATCGACCCGAAGATCTCCTCGGTTTAGATATTAATATGTTTAAATAACTAAAGTCTATTTAACGTCGATTAAGTATTAAAAATTGTCATATATAATTGGATAAAAATACTTGATTGTGAAACCAGAACGTCATAATATAGTAATTGTATTTGTCTAACCAAATGCTGAATCTCAGTAGCAGTTAGACAGCGCTTGGGACAATAGTCCCAGGCGCGAGAAAAAGCCAAAAATTACCAACTAAATTAGCAACTAACAGATCGGCTTTGTACAAAACCCGCCCTGCCACAGGAAAGCCCAATGTAGGCGCGGGGCCGGTGTAAAAAATGAGCGACTAATAGCTTTGTTTTTTACCAAACTTCTCCCACGTTAAGGCAAAATGTAGGGGCGAGCCCGGGGGCAGAAATGGGCAAAATCAGCTTTGTACAAAACCCGCTCTCTCTCACGGGCTGCTTAATTCTGTATGTTGTCGCCAGAAAATTCCAATCTCAAAATTTCCCTGATCGTTCCAGTCTTAAACGAAGCACCTACAATTGCCTCAGTCATCTCCACCGCCCTTGAGGCCAAAAATGTCGAAATAATTGTCGCCGACGGCGGCAGCAGCGACGGTACTACAGATATAGCAAAATCTTTGGGCGTCCGAGTTATCTGCACCGCCCCAGGCCGCGCCACCCAAATGAATGCAGGTGCCGCCGCCGCTACTGGAGATATCCTGCTGTTTCTCCACGCAGACACTCTGTTGCCTCGCGGGTACGACTCTTGCGCGCGTCGGGTACTAGCTAACCCGTCTGCAGTAGCGGGGGCCTTTGAACTCAAGATTGACGCCTGCAGGCTCAGCCTCCGGCTGGTAGAAACAGGGGTAAACTGGCGATCGAACTTTCTGCAAATGCCCTACGGCGATCAAGCCATTTTCCTCAAAGCAGTTACCTTTGACCAAATCGGCGGTTTTCCCGACTTGCCCCTCATGGAAGACTTTGAATTCGTGCGGCGGTTGAAAAAACAAGGCCGCATTGAAATAGTACCCCAGCCAGTGCTGACATCCGCCCGTCGCTGGCAGCAGCTTGGGGTGATCAAAACCACCGCCATTAATCAAATAGTAATCCTCGCTTATTTCCTGGGAGTGTCGCCCGATCGACTCGCTTTCTGGTATAAGAGGCAAAAGAAAAATTCTTCCAAAAACTAAAGAATAGTGAACTTTTCTAAAGCTCGCTGCCAATTATGCAAATAGGAAACACGTCCCTGCGTAAAATATGACTTGAACGCCTCAACTTTTACGCACAGCGAGGAAAAAGAGAATATGGCAGATCCCAGAGATGCAGAGCTGATTAAACCCTTTAACGGCGACCCCTTCACGGGTCATCTCGCAACTCCCATCAGTGCTTCTGATTTCACAAAAGCATTCATTGGGAACTTGCCCGTCTACCGCAAAGGACTCTCGCCCCTAATTCGAGGCCTAGAAATTGGTTTGGCACACGGTTATTTCCTCGTCGGCCCCGAAATCGTCTTCGGACCCCTGCGGGATTATCCAGAAGCAGCTAATCTCGGAGGATTATATACCGCCCTCGTCTTAGTTCTGCTTGGCACACTAGGTATGTCTGCTTACGGTTTAGTCTCTTTCAAACAAGACAACACCAGCTACCCTAGCGCTAATCCCATGACCCCTGATGCCCTCAGAAATGCTGAAGGGTGGAGCCAGTTTACCGGTGGTTTCTTCATTGGTGGAATGGGTGGTGTCTTTGTTGCCTACTTCTTACTCGAAAACTTTAACGGCGTTGATGCCATTTTCCGGGGTTTAGTCAACAATTAGACTCGACTCCCACATATCCCTGTTGGAACACACTAACTTTAGTTTGGAGAATTTGATATGACAGGTTCCTACGCTGCCTCTTTCTTGCCTTGGATTTTGATTCCCCTAATTACCTGGGTGATGCCGGTTGTGGTAATGGGTTTGTTGTTTATCTACATTGAAAGCGACGCCTGATCCTTACCCCTCAAGTAAGACCTAAGTTGGAAAGCCGAAGTAAGATGATTGAGGAACAATCGCTCTGAAATTTCTAGATAAATCTAGGGAAAATCAGCAAAAATTGTTTTGAGATTGCTGGCTATCAGAAAACTTAGTTTCTTTACCCCCATCCCCAGAATTTATCTGTGGAGCAATCTTTCAGTTTTCTTCCTTCAAAACTCGTAATTGCCAAAAAATCCTCTGCCTGTAGGTAGAGGATTTTTTTGCCAAGAAGACAAATCATCCGATCGGGGAACACAAATTGCCAAATTCTGAGCCACAATTGTTATGGAAACCTACTAATGAGGAGACAGCGATGCAATTTTCCCCCGCACGCAGAATTTTAGCTCCATTCCTGATCTCGGTACTGCTGTTAGTGACCGCCTGCGGTCAAACCCAAACCGAATCACGCTGGGACAAAGCTCAGCAGGAAAGCACCCAAAAACCTGGTAAAGCACAGCAGACAACTGCTGATAAATCAAGTGCTAGTAATCAAAACCTGCCCAAGAAGGCAGTTGCAGGCGGTAAGTTAAATAAATACTTCCCGTCTTCTGGCGGTGGATTCGATCGCGTTTTTGCTCAAGAAAAATCCGGTTTTGCGGAAGCTAAATTGAACAAAGACGGTAAAAATGTCGCGGTGCTCTCGATTAGCGACATCGCCGGCAACCCCAGCGCAGGTGCAAAATTTAAGCAAAGTACCAAGCAAATCAGTGGCTATCCCGCCGTTAATCAGGGTGCTAATGGTACCGCTGTTTTAGTGGCAAATCGCTATCAGGTGAAAGTTCAATCGCGCAGTCCCTCTTTTACCGCTAGCGATCGCGAAGCTTGGCTGTCAAAATTTAACCTCGGCGGCCTCGCCCGCGTCAAATAGCAATGTCTCTTGTCGCACTCCGCGCCCGATTCCAGTCTGGCGCTATCAGAACTAAGTCTGCCACAATGAGACTGTGAAGTTTTGCAATCTGCCAAAAGTAATACCTTTGATTTTCGTTCCAGCATAAGGAGTTTTTTGTGAGCAAAACAGTCTTTGAATTAGTCGATCAACTGCCTCAAGACAACATGACTGTCAAAGCCCTACGAGCGCTTGACTTTGTGGTACCCGGCGAGTGGAACAATTTAGTTGGCTTTGAAAATACCATTCGCACCGTTACTGGCGAAACAGACGAAGATTTAATCCAGCAAATTGGCGAGCGCGCCATCTACCTCTACAACGATAAATCAGAGGGCTACCAGCGCGCTCTCTGGCTCTACCAAACTATTGACAGTGCTGACAAGGCTTTGGGCACTGCTGCCCTCGCTAACAAAGTCTCCCAAAATGTGCCGTTTTTGTCCCTGCTGGGCAATCTCACTCCCAAGCCGGAAAAAGCTCAAACGATCGACCTTTCTCTGAAGTTAGTCACTGAGTTGCTGGCTTTTTGCCAAATCAACGGCCTTCCCGGCGACAGCATCGGCGATTTTGCCGCTTCCTTGGGCGACTACGGCGGCGAATCCCTGATGCGGATGGCTGCTTTGGTTTGTTTTGACGGTTTGATTCCCCTGGGCCCGGACTTTATCATGGCAACTCAGTCTTGGATTCAGAGGCTTTCCCCGAACGATTTGCAAGATAATTCGGTCTTTCAGTCGATCGGTGGCATGATTCCTGGGGGCTCTCCCGCAGGCCAACTCGGCTTTATCGGCGAAAGCTTTAACTCGGTTTCTGGCTGGATGGGCTCTTTTGTGAGCGATCGAGGTTTGACTCCCCAAAACGTACTCGGCCACTTGCAGAATTTTGTAGATATTTCAGCAGACAAGGTGGACTACGTGGGCGCATTCCTCGACATGACTACCAACTACTACGAACACACCGGTGTTCAAACTCTCGCCCGCCGTTTGATTGAACGAGCTGTCGCTGAGATTTAGAATAATCTCAAGAGTTGTGATGTTTGCGGGCGATCGCCCTGTGAGAGTGTTTTCAGTTCAATTTTTTTTGACTAGCCATTCTCTCAGGTTGGTTTTCGATAAAAAGTATGCGATCGATCGAGCCGATCGCCCGCTTGCTCAACTCCCAACTCCTTACCCAATCACTTTTACCAGGAAGCGTTAATGTCAGAAGAACCGAAAAATCCTACCGCTGGCGAATCGGAAACTCCCAGTGCTTCGATCGAGAACGCCCCGAGTTCCGACACAGCCGAGACAAGCGACTTCCCCAGCACTGACAAGCCCCAGGCGGCTGCTAAAAAGCCCGCAGCCAAGGCCGAAGGCGACAAGCCCCCAGCTAAAGCTAAAAAGGAAAAAGCACCTGCTGTTGAAGACAAGCCCTTTGCGGAATTTATTCAACAAGATTATTTGCCCGCTTTGCAAACTGCTTTGACTAAGCAGGGCGTTAAGGATTTAGAGGTGAGTTTTACCAAGCAAAAATTCCCCGTTTTTGGCATGAGTTCCGCCGGGGATTGCTGGCAGGTAATTGGTAAATTCCAAGAAGGAGAGCGCCAATTTAACCTGTATTTTCCTCAAGAAAATATTCAAAGTCAAAGAGCCTTTTCCTGCGCGGAAAATAAGACAAAAACCAGCACTTTAGAGCCTTTTTTGATAGATGAGCGTAAGGTAACACTAGACCTCATGGTGTTTGGCGTCGTCCAGCGGCTTAACGCTCAAAAATGGCTAAATCTTAATTAACCTGAGTTCGGGATAAGAAGAGGAGGAGCCGTGTAAGCTGAAATACAGCGTATTCGAGGTTTGTGAATTGTAGGACACGGCAGTGTCCATTGGTGTCAACTTAAGCCTGAAAGCCCGCCAAGTTCGTCTGTGGGCCCGGAGTCCGCCAGGGGTTGAAACCCCTGTCTAATAGCTAAATTCCTCTCAAAGAGGACTAATGAGTTGAAAATTCTTCTCTTCAGTCCTCTTTTAGAGGACTTTAGCTTTGAGGCCGGGGTTTCAACCCCCGCCGGACTATGGGTTTGACCTTAAGTTGAGACTCCTTGGGCTCTTGGAGTATCCCTACGGGGAAGCTCACGATAGGCGGGTGTACTTCATAAATGTGAAATCTGCTGTAAATGGAAAGCAATAGCCATAGAACTCAAAAAATCAGGTCATCTTCTCAATCAGTGGCGGCATCAATCCTGTGGGATGAAACTGAAGATAAAAATACAATTTTTTGGCAAGAATGGCAGGCGCATCAAGATTATCTTTCCCATTGCTGTTTCAAGTGGATGAACTCAAACCCACTCGATGCCGAAGAAGTATTGAGTCAGGCAATGCTTAAAGCCTGGACAGAATGGCAAAACTATGGAAGTCAAATTAAATATCCTAAAGCTTGGTTAACTAAAATTCTCTATAACTTCTGCATAGATTTGCATCGAAAACGGAAACGAGATGCACTAATAATTGAAAACATAGACGAGATTAAACTTGAAGATAATCCAGCACTTTATTCTAACTTAGGATTTACTGAACCTAATATTATGAACCTAGAATGGGAGGCATATATCCACCACAAAATTGACTCCTTGCCTCTCAGAATCCGCGATACTTTTGTCTTATACCACTACCAAAATAAATCTTATCAAGATATTGCCAAGCTATTTCTATGCTCTGAAGAAAACGTCCGCAAATGCGTGAGCAAAGCCGGACGTATTCTGCGAAGGCATTTAACCAAATATCTGGCCGGTGAAGATGATACTCCTCTAAATTCTTCCTCGCCCCCCTTAAAGTTGGTAATTCCTTTGCCAGAAAAGTCTCAACCCCAATGCAATTGGGAATCACTAATTCCCCCAAAAAGCCAGGATGAAGAAATTAGCTATCAAGTCACCGTACTATGTCTGGAAACTTTACCCCATCATTCCTACATCTCTACTACTCTTCTAGCCTGGAGATGAAAATGCGTTGAGTCAGCCGTTGTTTATCCCGCCTGTGGGGAAGTTTAGACGATATTGCAGCGGCCAAAGGTAAGAGGAGCAAAAGTTCTAGGCGTTGAGGGGGGATTTTTGGAGAGAAAATTTGCCCGTAACTCGAAAAATTCCCAAATTGGGGTAGAAAAACGTCTAATAAATAAGCGGTCAGAGAAAACCGCTTAAAATCCATGTATTAGTTGCATCTTCCTTAACAAAAAATGAGTACATCCCGCAAAATCCAGATCGCACTCGTGGCAAGTCTCCTGTGGTCATCTACACCCATAAGCAGTTTTGCTGCTACCAACTCGATTACCTCTGAAAAGTTTCAGTCAGACACGGTAAAACTTCCTGTGGAAAGTATTCCCTCTAGGCAGTTAAATGTAACACCAGATACTTATTTAATTGCTGGTCAGTTCAGGGATATGCTGAGTAAAGTACCTGGGGGATATGACACGTTCAAAGCATTTGACGAGATATGGAAGAATCCAGCAGACAGGAAGAAAAGATTATTTGATCACTGCAACACTCAAAAAGTGTTATCAGTTAAGCTATGTTTTAGAATGCTAACAGTTTGGGCAGACGATATAGGGGAATCTGCCAACCGTAAGGACTCCGATGAGCTAAACAATATATTTGATGAAGCAAGAAAATTACCATGAGCTAAACAATATATTTAGAGAAGCAAGAAAATTACCAACTTAGTGCTGCTCTATTTCAGTGTTCAAAAACTTGAATAAAAAGCGATCTTGCCCACTCGACGAAGGGCGCGATCGCTTTTTTTCGGAGTGCGTAGGCAACGCCCGTCGTAGATTTCGCTTTTTGTTTACGAGAGAGCCATTGATTGACGCGATCGCATTAATTTTTCTTAATAATAATTAATCTTTTTTAGCTTGTTCAGTTTGAGTAACTAAGACATAATCTGAGCAACGTAAGTTATTCTATTTCCCGTTATATATAGCCAGTCTAAATTATGTCTGGATACTTTGCCACATCATTGGTGCAGTTCTGCCAATCTTCTGGGCTAGAGATGAATGTTCACTTTTTCTTAGAAGAAAAGCCAACTAGACAAGAGCAGAAATTGAACACTTTAAGTAAGTATGTTCAGAAATATCCCCAAGGATGGAAAAAAAGGTTAGAACTAGCTAATTTGCTTTACCAGATGGGAGACTGGCAACAAGCGGTTGCCGAATATCATCAAGTGATTGAGCGACAACCGCAATTAAGGGGTGTGCGGCTGCAACTAGGGAAACTATTGCAGCTAATGAAACGAGAAAAAGAGGCAATAGAAGTCTATGAAAAAGCCTTGTCGTGTTCCGAAAACGCAGCGACTCAGCATCATATCAAGGGATTGATTGCAGTTTGTCGGGGTGAGAGTGACAAAGCAATTATTGCCTTTAATTTAGCAACTCATTTAGAACCTGAAAAAGTCGTTCACCGGCTGGCTTTGGCACAGGTGTATCAGCAGATAGAAAATCATCTTGGCGTGCTCAGTGCTGTGGAGCAAATTTTGGCAATCAACCCAGATGATGTTGTGGCGTTGATTTACAGCCAAGATGCGAATCTGGCGGTGGGGGATATGAGCGCCGCAACAGAGCAGTTGAGCAAGCTTATAGCTCTATTTCCGAATGATTTTAGGGTACTGCAACGACAAATTGAGCAACGTCTTCAGATGAGATTAGTTTCTGGTGAAGAGGGGAAACTGACGAAAAAGATGATTACCTCTTTACTGCTACAAACTCCTCATGGGGCTGAGGCTCACAATTCTCTGGGCTATTATCACATTTTCCGGGGAGATTGGCGGCAAGGTGTGGAGGTATTAGCAGAGTTTACCGCCCAACACCCCAATCATCCTTATGGTTGGTATTACTATGGCCGGTGCTTATACGACACGAGAGACTATCAAAAAGCAGCACAGATGATGGCGAATGCTTATCAACTGTATCCCCATAATTGTGCAATTTATCAGGTCTTGTGTGAAATTTTACCGGCTGCCAAACGCTGGGAAGAATTGCGTTTTGTGGCAGAACAGATGCTGAAACGATTTCCTGAACGTTGGAGTGTTTGGGCGACTGCGGGGCGGGTGTTGGTGGAACATTTCAAAGAGATTGAACGAGGATGTAGTGTTTCTGAGCAGGGCACAAAACTTCAGCCGCAGTTAGTTGATGCTTGGTTTCGTCATGGGCGGGTGTTGGCTTTGGCGCTTAAACATCAAGAAGCGGTGGAGGCGTTGGAGAAAGGATGGAAGTTGTTACCAGCGGGAATTTCTCTGCAATTCGTGCCGACGGCGTTGTGGCTGGCGGAGAGTTACCAGGTGCTGGGGGATGTTGGGGCTAGTCAGCGCTGGTGGAAAGTTGCCGGTGAGGGATGTCAGGAATTGAGAGCGTTTAACGGGGCTATGGCTGACTACTGGTTAGGGAGAGCTTTGGTGGGGTTGAGGGATAAGTTGGGGGCGATACAGGCGTATGAAAGTGCATTGAGTCAGCAGTTGTTGTATCCAGCGCGTGGGGAGGTTGAGAAAAGTTTGCTGCGGTTGAAAGGTAAGAAGGGGAAGGGTTCTAGGGGTTGAGAGTGTATTTTTTGGGAGAAAAATTGCCTGTAACTCGAAAAAATCCCAAATTGGGGTGGGGAAACGTCTAAAAGATGTGGGAAGAAAAAACCACCAATCAACGTAAATTTCAACAAACGAGGTATTGTCGTATGAGTTTTGTCAAAAAATTACCAGCAGTTTTAATTGCTGCGGCTGGTATCTCTTTGGGTTTCGTTGGTACAGCCTTAGCAGAAACGATTTTATTAGGAGAGAAGACTCTCGGTCCTCAAGAGACATTGAACTTAATGCCAAAAGATATGAGGAATATAACGCTTTGCTTCCAGACAACAGATAACTTAGTGGGGAACCTAAAATTGCTTTATATCACCGACAGGGTGGGCGGAATAGACGTAAAAATAGAAGATTTACAGGCTAGCCCTAAAGAACAATGTATATCCAAAAGCATGGGTATATATCCGGTAAAGGTAATAAATATGCAAAGAAACAGGCCTGAGTTTAGTCGATCTATTCGTGTACGTGCGACGCAGGAATAAAGAATTACGTCAGGAAGCGCACATCTAAAGGCATAGGCTTGAAAAAGTCAGAATCTGACCAGACTAAGTATGTTTCACGAGTAGTAAAGCAGGGTGGATTTATTGTCAGAGGATAAGTAGGTAGGCGCAAATAAACCTTGCTGTGTAACCGAATGTAAAGCTGCTAGAACCGTAAGCGAATTGCGACGTTTAACGAACAATGACATACTTATGTATTTTCCCACTCATCTACTTAAATTTATCATAGTATTTGCGATCGGGTCAGACCCGATCGCAAATACTATCCTAACTCGGTGTATCGCTAATGAACTTAAGAGACTGTTGGCGAATTCACATAGGGTTTCACCCCTCACCTCTAAAACCAGCACTCGCGGTGTTTCTCACATAGATGTAGTAGGTTGGGTAGAGCGTCAGCGAAACCCAACACATTATTTTAAAAGAGTTGGGTTTCGCTCGCGCTCTACCCAACCTACACTATCTACATTGTACCTATGAGGGGTATTACCCTTTTTTAATTCGCCAACAGTCTCTGAACTTAATTGAAGCTATTATTGCAGTTCCTGACCATCGACATCCAAGAGGTATTAAGTAGGTAGGCGCAAAGAAACCTCGCTATGTAACGGAATGGAAATCTGCCAGAACCATTGCGATTGCTTAGTTTCACTTCGTTTCATGCAGCTATGACATACTTATGTATTTTCCCACTCATCTACTTAATTGCTAATTGCTGATGCCGATAAGATTGTTTTTCGGAGATGCCCAATGCCCAATGACTAATGACTGCTGACTAATGACCGATTTTCTTCGGATTTTGTCAAAAAATTGCGAGATTGCATAATCCCGTAAAGGTTAACATCTGTTTCTAACAAACAAGCGTGACCGCTGTTAGCCAGCAGCACCATTTGAGCTTTGGGAATTACCTTGACTAAAAGCTTCGCTTCTACTAGGGAAGGCAGCAGCCGATCGGCACCGCTAGCAATTACTAGCGTCGGCTGTTTGATGCCACGCAACTGATTTTCGTCAACATTAAACGATCGCACTAACGCCAATCTCCACACAGACGTATTTTGCGGTACTGCTTGCATCGCTTCTAGCAAAGCTCGTCGATCGTCGTGCCCAATCTTTCCTAATGATGCTAATATCGGCAATAAACCGATTACCGACAGCGGATACAGGTTGGCCGGCAGCCACTGAGTCAGATACGATCCCCACTGCACCCAAGGCTGCTGTCGGAATGAAGAAGCTGGATTGACTAAAATTAATCGATCGCACAATTGAGGAGCTTCTAAAACAGTTTTCATCGCTAAACAGCCCCCAAATGACTCGCCGCACAGATAAACCGGCCGCTTCGGCTTTCCGGCTTGCTTTTCGGCTTCAATTAAGGCAATTGTTTCGCTAACCAGTACCTCCCAACTAGCCATGTCGTCAGCCGGTACAGTTAAGCAGCGAATGTCGAAATCATTTGCTAATTTAGAAATTTGCGGCCGCAGCAGCAAACCGCTACCATCCATACCGGGCAGAAATACAAATAAAGGGCGATCGGGTTTCGGCGGTTTGGGGGTTAGGAAACGAATCTTGTTGTTAGCATTTGCCATGATTCAAGTCAATCGATTTTAGATTTTAGATTTTAGATTTTAGATTGGAAATCTGATACCAGCCAACAGTCAACAGTCAACAGTCAACAGTCAATAGCCAACAGTCAACAAACTTACAAACAACCTCGTTGGAGTAATTCTGCAATTTCTCCCTGACAGTGGTTTGTGAGTTCAGCCACAACTGCTTTGGCTTTTTTGCCTTGATATTGCTGCTGTCTATCGACAGTAATCCAGTAAGGCCGGCCGATTAAAACATTAACTCGCTGATAAATTATCACAGGATGCCACCCAGAGCGATCGAACAGCGGTTCCGAAGGATCGAACAAACTCAACAACTTGAGCGGTACACCCGATCGTACTGAGTGTTCCTCAAAAGAACTAATCGCCACCGGCAAAACTGCCAAATCCCGCACCGGTGCTCGCAAAGCCAAATGAGCAAATCCCCGCTGAAACTTCCCCACAGTATTCGGCCCAGTCAGCTTCACCATCGGTTCTGCACCCTCTGGAAACACCCCCACCATCTCCCCGCTTTGCAGCAGCGCTGTCGCTTGAGAGAAAAAATGCTGCTGTCGGTGCTCCGGTGCTTCCAAGGGGAAAGCGCCGAAAGTCGTGACCACTTCCCTCATCACCGGAACTTGACCCATGTAATGATGACAAGCAAAGCGGATCGATCGACCCAAAGCCGCCGTCAGCAGCACAGGATCTAAGAAACTGCGGTGATTGCTCACCACCAGCACCGGACTCTCTTGGGGAATCCGGTCTTCGCGGTACATAAACATCTGCGTTCCTAAACCAGCCAGGAAACAGCGCGCAATCAGCAATTTGCTCTCTGAAAACATGGGCCAAAAGACAGGTGGGACGCTATAAAGGTTGATTACATTCTCATGAAGCTTAACATTTCTTTACCAAGTCGCGGCTCAGCCAAAAAGTATACTTTCCCCTTCAGCCTTTGTTTCATAGTCCTGGACGCAGGGGTTGCCAGAAACCGGGTTTTTTGCGAAAAGACGCGCTACAGCCCGCCAAAACAGTAAAAAACCCGGTTTCTTTGTCGGAGTGCGTAAGTCTTGTTTCGGCAAAATTTCCCAGTCAGAAACAAAAATTCATAAAGTGTTGTTGCAAACTTCTATAAAAATGTTTAAAACAGCCCCAAAACCAAGTTGCGACAGCTAAACTTAGAAATTTACAGTGGCCCTTGACACACTGTCAAAGTATTTTTGGACAAGTCGTAATAGCAATCTCGCGAGGCATCAAATGAATAACATCCAAAACTATCGCCTTAAATGTACGCTCACCTTTGGCGACATTTACGGTCAAATCATTGTTTGGCTGATAGTCATCTTCCTAAGTCTAGCGTCGGCACTCGCCTTGTGGAGTAGCGCCCGCCAAATCTTCGCCTTGGCTACCGTCGGCTTGATTTTAGTGCTGTCTCTGCCCTTCTTGCTGTTTGCTTTCGTTACAACTCTGCTAAATAACATTGAAGTGCTTGCTGTAGAACCCGGTACGGAAACTCAACCTTCTGCAACGGGAAATCAGTCCAATCAGCAGCCTGTCGAAAGCGCCGGCTAGTCCAATGTGAAATTTTAACTTTTGATTTCCCATTCAAATCAAAAGTTAAAAAACTTCCTGCTCTTTTGGTAGGAAGTTTTTTTTTGCGTCACGATAAGTTGAGTAGAACACTCAAAATAATTCAAAAAGATGCTAGAACACGACGTAATCATTGTAGGCGGCGGTTTAGCAGGTTGCCGCGCCGCAGTAGAAATTGCTCGGACTGACCCCAGTTTAAAGGTAGCTGTCGTCGCCAAAACTCACCCGATTCGATCGCACTCCGTCGCAGCCCAAGGTGGGATGGCCTCCAGCCTACAAAATGTCGATCCCGAAGACAGTTGGAAAGCCCACGCCTTCGACACAGTAAAAGGTTCAGACTATTTAGCCGACCAAGACGCGGTAGAAATCCTCACCCGCGAAGCGCCCGGTGTAGTCATAGATTTAGAACACATGGGAGTCCTCTTCTCCCGCCTCCCAGACGGCAGAATTGCCCAGCGCGCTTTTGGCGGACATTCCCACCGCCGCACCTGCTACGCCGCCGACAAAACCGGTCACGCCATCCTGCACGAGTTAGTCAACAATCTGCGCCGCTGCGGAGTTCACATCTATCAGGAGTGGTATGTCACGCGCCTGATTTTGGAAGAAGGCCAAGCCAAGGGGGTAGTTATGTACCACCTGCTAGACGGTCAAATTGAGGTCGTGCGCGCTAAGGCGGTGATGTTTGCGACGGGCGGTTACGGCCGAGTTTACAATACCACGTCGAACGATTACGCCTCCACCGGAGACGGTTTGGCGATGACGGCTTTAGCTGGATTGCCGCTGGAAGATATGGAATTCGTACAGTTTCACCCGACTGGTTTGTATCCCGTGGGAGTGTTGATTTCCGAGGCTGTGCGGGGCGAAGGCGCTTATTTGATTAATTCAGAGGGCGATCGATTTATGGCCAATTATGCCCCGTCGCGGATGGAATTAGCGCCCAGAGACATCACCTCGCGGTCAATTTCCATAGAAATTCGCGCCGGCCGAGGAATTAATGTTGATGGTAGTGCCGGCGGCCCCTTTATCTATCTGGATTTACGGCACATGGGACGCGAAAAAATTATGAGTAAAATTCCTTTTGCTTGGGAAGAAGCCCACCGTTTGTTAGGAATTGATGCCGTAAATCAGCCGATGCCCGTGCGCCCTACTGTTCACTATTCAATGGGGGGAATTCCTACTAATGTTAGCGGGCAAGTTCGCAGCAGTCCTGACAGTTTGGTAGACGGTTTCTTTGCAGCCGGCGAAGCAGCTTGCGTATCGGTTCACGGCGCCAACCGTTTGGGCAGCAATTCGCTTTTGGAATGCGTCGTTTACGGCAAAGTTACTGGCGCAACCATAGCACAATTCGTACAAAATCGCAAGTTGCCGACAGTAGACGAACAGCGTTACATTATGGAAGCAAAAGAGCAAATTCAAGCACTTTTAGAACGTCCCGGAAAATACCGCATCAATCAAATCCGGCAGCAGTATCAAGATACTATGACTGAGTATTGTGGTGTATTTCGTAGCGCCGAATTGATGCAGGAAGGTTTAAAGAAATTGGAGGATTTAGAGCGACAATATGAGGAGGTTTACTTAGATGATAAAGGCAAGTTGTGGAATACGGAAATTGTGGAAGCTTTGGAGTTGCGGAGTTTGATAATAGTCGGGAAAATGATTTTAACTTCTGCTTTGAATCGGCAGGAAAGTCGGGGAGCTCATTCGCGGGAAGATTTTACTGAGCGCGATGATGGGAATTTCTTGAAGCATACAATGGCGTATTATTCGCCGGCGGGGATTGATTTGGCTTATATGCCGGTGGCGATTACGATGTTTGAGCCGCAGGAGAGGAAGTATTAATTTGTAGGGTGGGCATTGCCCACCTTACTAATAGTCTGGTCAGAGAAGTAAACATAATCTACTAACTTGGTCATTTATTCAACTTTGAGATATGACTGTAAACTTGGTAGTGTTATAATGCTTTGATAGGGTATAATTCCCAAGTTTTTGAAGTTATACCGCACCGACAAGCAATTAATCTGCTGTAAATCATGAACTCTGAAGAATTGTTGCAGCGGTACTCTGCTGGAGAGAGGAACTTTAAAGGAGTCAATTTGGAGGGAGCGAAATTGCACGATGCCAATTTAGAAGGAATTAACTTGCATAGTGCTAATCTCTACTCCGCTCGGTTGCAGGGTGCTAATCTGGAAGGAGCAGTTTTGGATAATGCAAGGCTAGATAGTGCTGAGCTAGAAGGAATTAACCTGGAGAATGCTAGCTTAGTCGAAGCCGATTTGAGTGAAAGCAACTTGGAAGGGGCTAATTTGACTAACGCCGACATGAGAGGTGTTAAACTATATGAATCTAGTTTGTATAATGCCTGTTTGAAAGGAGCGAACTTAAGAGGAACTCAAACAACTTCCGCCTTGTTCAATGGTGCTAACTTGAGAGAGGCTGATTTGCGAGATATTGGATTATTTGATGGTTCCTTAGAAGGTACAAATCTGATGGGGGCTGACTTGAGCGGAACTCAGTTGGAGTACGTAAATCTCAATAGATTTCTTTACGACTCAGAAACTACTTTTGACGATACATTTACTCCTCATTCAGGTGGAATTTATATCGGGGTTGGAGCTAATTTGAAGGGGATTGATTTGACAAATGCCGATCTAAGTGAGGCTGATTTAAGTGAGGCTGATTTGAGTTTTACAAATCTGAGGGGCGCTAATTTAAGTGGGGCTATCCTCTTCCAAGCCAATTTAGAAGGTGCTAATTTAGATTATACCGATTTAACTGATGCTGACCTCGAACAAGCTAATTTGAGTGATGCTCAGACTAGCATGACTATCTTTTGCAATACTGTTATGCCTGATGGTACTATGTTGCTAAAATAATTTATAATTAATTTGAAACTCATCAGGGAAATTCTCCACATCACAACTAAAAAATGCTAGCTTAGGATAAGTCTTGCTAAAATAAATAAAAAATATCGTGGTTATAAACAGTTAAAAATAATATATGAGTAAAACGACACAGACATCTCAATTCCAGCAAGCTCTTGAAGCTGTAGAAGTTTTATCATTAGAAGATCAAGCTATGCTTCTAGATATTCTTCAGAATCGTCTGCGACAACAGCGACGAAATGAATTACTCAAGGAAGTAGCAGAAGTTCGTCAAGAGTATGCTGAGGGCAATGCTAAATTTGGGTCGGTAGCGGATTTTATGGCGGAGTTGGATGATTGATGAAAATTGGTTGGACTCCAAAATCTATTCGTACTTTCAAAAAGTTAGTTCGTAAAAATCCTCAGCTTCGCCTTTTAATTGAAGCTACTCTAGAACTTTTGTCTGAAGACTGCTTTAACCCCAGCTTGCGAACTCACAAACTGACAGGAGATTTATCGGGTATCTGGTCGTGTTCAATAGATTACGATTATCGGATTTTATTTGAGTTTGTGACCGATCCCGAAGATGATGAGGAAGCTATTTTATTGCTCAAAATGGGTTCTCATGATGAAGTCTATTAAGACCGATCGCCCTTTTCCCCCATTCTCTCCCGCTATGTCACTCTCCAGCATTCTCCGTCACTTCTTCGACGGATAAACTTAACGCCTCCGCCACTTGTTCCGCACTCAAACCCATTCCCAACAACCGGGGAATTGCATCCCTTCTTGCCTGAAATTCAGCTTGTCGTGCCTGTTCTGCACTCTCGGCTCTTTCCCGCTGTTGTGCCCCTCGCAATCTCTCTAATTCTGCTCTTTCATCGCCAATCAATAGCAAATTACCTTCCTCGTCCCACCAGCGCAGCCAAAGCATACTTTGATTTTGATAACTACCTTGCCAAAGTCCCAATTCTATGCCTAAAGATGCAATGGGAAAATGGCCGCGTTGATTGAGTTCTAACAGTTGATAATACCCCTCCATCAACCGATAAACTTCTAATCGACCGCTGTTAATTTCATAGATGCCGTAATAGGGAATTCGCATCACCTGTTCGTACACCCAAAACTTGCCCGGTTTCGTTATTACCCCTTCATCAGTGCGAGATAAAGGAGTACGTTCGCGCTCTTCATCACCGTTGCCGCTCGCAAATTCCAAAGCAATTAACGGTGCTATGTGTTCTCGCCACAGCACGTAGGAACGGCGAATTTGACCGTCTAAATTAGGAGGTACATTGGGAACATAAAACCAATCAGGAGCTTCTGCACCTTTTTCCGGCGGCTCGGTTTCTCGCCAGTAAATGCCGCAGTCTTGACCGATCGCATATTGTCCGTCTGGATGCCGCTGCTGCAAAATTTGCCCGATCGAATCAGTTAAAATTAAACTTTGCGGGTGTTCCTGAAAATTTTTAACAAAAATACCGTCGGAGTCTGGTAATTGAGTGTGGTCTGGAAAAGCAGGAGGTAGAACAACGCGGTCAACGCTTTGGGTCATAATTCCCTCCGAGGTCTTACATAATTGGTAATTAGTAATTGGTAATCGGTAAAAAGACGCTCCCCGCGAGGACTTATAAACCCGGTTTCGACCTGTATCTATCGTCGTTCAACCAAGATTAATCGTAGAAACCGGGTTTCTTTTCATAAGTTCTGCGTAATTAGGAAAAAAGCCAGTAATTTTGAGTTTAAAGTATTAAGTTTTTAACTTAATACTTTTTCACTGACAAGTCAAAACTCTTTTACTTAGAACTTTCCTTAAGGTTTCGGTAGCGCACCTTCAGGACTAGGAGAAGCAGCCGGTTCGGGAGTCGTCGTAGCCGCAGGAGAAGGCGAAGGAGTGCCACTAGCTAACTGATTTATTTGGTCTTTATAGTTAGGAGGAGCTAACTCACTAGCTCGATCGAACAGCGTTTTTGCCTCATCTGTTTTGCCCTGTTCCTTCAGCACGATCGCCTTTCCTAAAGTCGGGCGAAAATCTTTCGGATTAGCCTTAGCAGATTCGTCGTAAATCGCGATCGCCTCCTCGTAGCGCTTCTGCACAGCATAAACCTGTCCCAAAATCAACTGCACTGAAGTTACATCCACACTTTCCGGTTTCGCTAGATTTGCAGCCGGAGCCGCCTTCAGCGTATCTTGCAGCAGTCCGATCGCAGCTTCCGGCCGCTGCTGCACTAGCAACAAATTCACCAACCCCTGCAAAGCCTTAATTTCCCCAGGCTTAGACGCTAAAATTGACCTGTAAGCTTGAGCAGCCCCTTCGCGATCGCCCGTGCGTTCCTTAGCCTGAGCCAGCAAAATCCCGTATTCAGTAGTCTCAGGATTCAGCGAAGCCAACTTTTCCAAAGGAGCGATCGCATCCTTAATGTCGCCCACTCCTTGCCCGATCAACTCCAGTCGCACCTGCAACAATCCCCGCAAAGCCGTTACATTGTCAGGTTCCCGCTGCAAAACCAATTCGTATCCCCTCGCCTGAGCTTGCAGCAACTCTGATTGCTTCTCCCCAGACTGCGCCGTCTGAGTAGGCGTTGGAGTCGATCGACTTTGCGCTTGGCTGGCCTGGAGAATACTGTTTAAAATTGGCACAAGGGAAAATCCCAAAAAAGCGATGAGCGACAGCACCACCACCACAGTAATCAACCCACGACGCTTGTTTGCTTTTTCCATAATTCAACTATCCCAGCTTAAAATCTACTATTTTCTAAGAATTAAGGCATCGCCGGGGGGCATCTGCCATTTAGCTCGATCGGTGCAACCGTAAACGTTTTTAACTTCATAGTCCGAACGGACAAAGCAGCCTTTTACTTGCAGCTAATATGTTGACACTCCCCACGCATACAATGCGGGGGATTCTTCTCTCACAGGCTCGACTCTAGACCGATATTACTATCGATCCCCGATAGAACGCCTCCAGAAGCAGTTTTACTCACGGGCTGCCCGACCGCAAGGATACCTCTGTCTCTAATTACTTGTGCTGCTGCTGTATCGCGATCAGTGGTGTACCCGCACGACTGACAACTATGGATTCTGACATCCAAGGTTTTCTTACCAGTATGGGTTCCACATTGGGGGCAAATTTGACTCGTATAGTTTTTATCAACACGAGCAAAATACACCCCGCGCTTCCAACACACATGAGACAGAATCGAGAAGAATTGACCATAGGCTGCATCGAGAGTATGTTTACCGAACATCCCCTTTGCCCAAGCCTTAAAATTGATATCCTCAACGAATATCATTCCTGCTTGGTCACATAACCGATGAGCTAATTTATAGTGCCAATCCTTTCTGGTATCACTGATTTTTTGATGAATTCTAGCAATCTTTTTCTGGATATCAAGCCAATTATTAGACCCTTTTCTTTGATGCTTTAATCTTCGTTGCAGTGATTTCAACTCGCGGTGAAGTGCCTGAAAAAATCTCGGTCTGTTGACTAATTCTCCATCTGAAGTTGCGAGGTATTTGTCAAGCCCAATATCTACCCCTAATGGATGTCCTGACGGTGGGCGAGCGGGCAGGTTGACTGCTAACTGGTAGGTCAGCATGACAAAATATCCTGATGCCCTTTTAACTACTCTAATTTGCTTGAGTATAAAACCCTCTGGTGTGGGTCTAGACATTTTCATCCTTACCCACCCAATAGACGGCAGGTTAACCTTTCCCTTCTCCACTGCTGCATCCTTAACAGCCGGGAAAACAAACGATCGCATCCGTTTTTTGAAGCGAGGAAACCCATGCCCTCTATCCCACATTGCCACAAATGCCGACTCTAAAACCTTTAAAGTTTGCTGCAATACTTGCTTGGGAGGGGTCTTTAATTCGGGACAATGCTTCTTAGCTTCTGCCAAACCTTTGCACTGACTAGCATAGGTTGGTCTAGGAGTATCCGGTGAGATAATATACTCACCAATTATCGAACAAGCATTAACAGAAGACTTACGAGAATTAACCCAATCTTTCCGTTCTCGCAAGGCATAGTTATAAACCTGACGACAAACAGACAACCAAATCTCAAATATTTGAACTTGAGATTTGGTCGGACGTAGTTTGTACTCGTGAGTTACTGTTAGCATGATATAATCATATCATGCTTTTAGAAATCAACCAGGATTTTTCTAAGACTGTAGGCGGCCGCATCCGCTGCCGAATTCATCCCCACGCCTGAAGTCGGGGGCTTTCCTCTCGTTTTCCGGTAACAGACCCACAACTCCATGCTAGCTAAACAATTTTGGACACTCAGACCCGCAGCCCCAAGGACTGCGGTGTCTGTCCAATTTAGTATGGTCAAGCTAAAAATTACCGAAAATATGGCGGATCAGGCCGTTAGGTAATTGGATTAAGTAAAATAGGCAAGCTGAATATCCTAAATGCTATTAGCCAGCAACTCCACCTGGGCGCGATCGGCGATCGATCGGTCAGCAACTGCCAAAGTCCTTGCTCGCAAGGATTGTAGCAGCCAGCGAACCGATCGGCACTCGTAGCGTTGAAAGTTGGCGTTGACGGGTCACAACCAGACCTCCGGGCGCAAGCCCGCCTGTCAGGTGCTAGTAGTTTTTAAAGCAGTTTCTTCAGTTTATTCCTAATTTCCCTTAAGGGATGTGTCTCCGCTGCAAGGAGTTTTTATGAACCCCTCTCCCAACCGGTCTTCCAAATCGTCCAAATCTACTTCAAATCGCAAGGATCAGCCGAGCGAACAGGCCGTCAATCCGCCTAAAGATACAGATTCCATTGCTGAGACACCAGACGAAAGTTCGGTGCCTTCGGCGTTGGCTGCACCTGTTGACCCAAATCAACCCGCAACACCAACAGACGCCCCAGCGTCCAAGGATAGGCTGCAACGACCACGCTACAGTTCTGCCCCCGACAAGGACAAAACAAAGCCACAAGACCAGCCCAGCAAGGCTCCTGCACCCCCCGCGCCTGCAGCGTCTTCGACACCTGTCAGCGATACTCCAGCCCTAGCAGTCGTACCGCCCGCAAACGCCGAGCCTGCCGCTAACGAAAGTCAGGCCGCTGAGGACATACCCTCCGTCATGCGCCAACATCCCATTCCCCCCCCCAGCGAACCCAGACAGTACCGAGCTGTTGGTTTGGTGCGGGGCCGCTACACGCCATCAGAAGAGCAATTCACCCGGGGTATGCTGATAGCTGCCGACGGAACTGCCATCGACGCAGTTTTGCTGGGTAGAGTCATGAGTTTAGTCAAAAATCACCTGGAGCTGGAACAAGAACACTTGTGGGTGGTCTATCCCCGCACCAGGCAAGAAGACGGCAACTTGCACGCCCAGATTATGGGAGTTTGGGAGCCGGAAACGCTCAAGAAACCTCCCGAACTGTCCTCTGATGAGGAAAATCAGGAAGCAGCGGAGATTGAGGCTAGCGGCGAAGCATCGACCGCATCTTTGCCTCCCTCGGAACCTGATGTTGAAGATGGCTATTTTTCGATTAGAGGTGAGGTGATTTATCAATCCCAAGACGAAGAAAAGTATGTCATCGTCAAAATCAAGCAAGCTCCCCGCAAGAATGACGACAAGATGAAGTTTTTTAAGTTGAAACTCAAGGGAGATTTAGCTACAAAGGCGATCGGGTTTTTTTGGGATTTCCACGTCAAATTGAAAGCTGAGAGTCTGATGATTGAGCAGGCTAATAATATTGGTGCCCTGCCGATTAAAAAGCGGAAATTCCCCCCTGGCAGCAAGAAGCCAGGCGGCTTCAAAGGAGGGGGAGGGAAGCGTCCCTTTACTCCTAGGCCCAGCGGTGACGGTGATCCTGTAGGGCGTCCTACCATCAAATCCGCAGCAGCAGCACCACCGCCTGTCCCGAAGGAACCTCTTCCTAAGCCGGTTAAGAAGCCTAAGCCGATCGAGGAATGAACCAATTTTAGATTTTAGATTTTAGATTTTAGATTTTAGGTGAGTGCATCAGTTTCCCATGTGTGCAGTTTTTTACCAGAATTCTTCAATCGAAAATCTAGAATCCTGGACGCACTCGCCGGGAGTAGAAACCGGGTTTCTTGACCAACCACCCAAGCTTTCAGGCCCGCGCTGGCGACAAGAAACCCGGTTTCTGGGACCTGGTGCGTCCACAAATAATCTAAAATCCTTTATTCGAGCCGGACTTGGGCGCCCCACAAATCTTGCGGGAGAAATACTCTGTCGGTGGGTAGGGGAGCAACTGGGGCCGTGAGGGTAAATTGACCCGCTTCAATTTGCTGCTTCAATTCCAATGCTACTTGTCGGGAGAGAAACATACTCGCAAGGGGGGCGGCCCGCACAGGTTTGCCCTCTATCAAGATGCGGCCAGTCTTTAATTGAGCGTAACTAACTAAACCGAATGTGGGACGAACGCGCCGGGGGATAGAGAAATCTACCACCGGCGCTACTATTTTTTTGTCTGATACTGCACAGTGGGCGACGACTGTTTCGTTTAAGACGGGAAAGGGGATGCCGACTCCCAGCATCAGGGATGGGCCGTAGTTTTTGAAGTAGCAGCCGCGCACCCATTTCGAGTTCATCTGTTTCGCGTCGCCGATGAGTGCGAGGGTGGCGGCTGGGCCGATGGGGGTGCGGTTGGGCTGGCGTTTTTGCAGCGGGAAGTGCTGGGTTCCTTCCCAGGTGATGTAGCCGGTGGCGCCTCCTAGGAAGATGCGGGTGCCGATGCCGATGATTTCGAGGTCGGGGTCGTTGAGCAGGGGAGACATGGCTCCAAGGTTCGAGTAGACGGCGTTGCCGAGGTTCGGTTGCAGGGGGCCGAGGTAGGTGAACAGCGGACGATCGCCCCCGTTGACGCCAACAATAAAGTTTTGATATGCGTTGCGGGGATTGAATAAATAAAACTGGTTGATTGTATCGCGGGTAATCGTGGTTTCAAAGGAGGCGCGGGGGTAGCAGTCTGTTACTTGCCCCAAGGCTCGCAACTGCACGGGTTTGCCGGCTATTAAGTCTTCGATGACGTGTCCGCCGCCCCGTTCGCGGGATTCTTCGCCGTCTTCGGCTACTTGGGTGGCTCCCAGGTACAGGTCTACTGCCCCGAAGCCGGAGTAGGCTAAAACGCCGTCTAGCCAGCACTGGCGGATTTTTATCGGGGGGTCGGTATGGCCGAGGTTGATGATTGCACCGGAGGATTCCATCGGCTCGAAGGTGCCGGTGGTAATCACATCGACTTCTTTGGCTGCTTGGGTAATGCTGGTTTCTTGAACTCTTGTTTTGAGTTCTTCGATTGTCCAGACTGTGGCTTTGCCCTGGCTGATTTTATCGTTGATTTCGTCGATCGATCTCATATATTTTAGATTTTAGATTTTAGATTTTAGATTTTGAATAGATTGATTTTGGAGTGATTTTGATTTGGGATTGATTTTAGATTGATGGATTGTCGATCGAGCTGGTTGTTTGAGATAAAAGCAATATATTATAACTGAGAAGTTGCACCATTCTCAATAAGCCTTTTATGAACAGGCTTTTCGGCCTGTTCCACAAGAAAATTCACTCTTTGTGGAACAGGCCGAAAAGCCTGTTCTTGATAATGAGCCAAGATGTAAATTCTAACGGATACAATAACAATATCATAAATCAAATAAAGAGCGATCGCCATGACTCAAGCGATATTAAAACCAGTCACCTTCGATGAATTTATTGACTGGTATCCTGAAAATTCGCTTAACCGTTACGAACTGCAAAATGGAACTATTGTTGAGACGCCTAAAGCAACCGGAGAACATTCAGAAGTAGCGGGCTTCCTTGTCGCTGAACTCAACTTTGAAATCAGACGACTAGGACTTCCTTACTTCGTTCCCAAAGAATGCGTTGTCAAAGCTGATAACGGGCTATCTGGTTGCGAACCGGATGCGATCGTTTTGGACAGGCAAGGGACGGACAGCGAACCGAGATGGAAAAAGTAATCTATCATTACAATGGGTAGTTCTGTCCGGCTAATTGTCGCAGTTGTCAGTACCAATTGGCGGGATGATTACGGCTACAAATTGGTTGACTACGAAGCTTTGGGCATTTCTGAATACTGGATTGCGGACTATTTGGGACTTGGCGGGCGACGCTATATTGGCAATCCTAAACAACCTACTTTTTCTGTTTACCAGTTTGTTGACGGTGAGTATCAAAGTCAGTTTCGGGGCCGTGATAGGGTTGTGTCACCCCCATTTTTGCCGTTGAATTTGACGGTTAAACAAATTTTTAGCGCCCGCAGAGATACGGTAGAAAATGCGAGGCTTGAAGATAGTTAGTTGAGGGTATTCGTACCACAAATTTACTAAGTTTGTAGAGAATACTTCTGTCCTCTAACTGGGAATGAATAAGAACTGAAGTCATTACAAACCTTAACTATTGATTTTCAGGAGTGTCATTTTCTACATTATCTGGGATGTCGGGTTTGTGTTTTGGCAACTTTTCGGGTCGGCTTTCGGCGACTTCTATAGATTCATATTCTTCATGGATAGCCGAATCGATTGCTGCTAAGGTTTTAGGGCTGGCACTCCACTGGTTGAGAATATCTTTAATTAGGACTTCCCTAATCCAAACTTGAGCTACAACGGTGAGGGGGAGAGCTAGCAGTAAGCCTAAAAATCCAAAGAAGGTGGCGAAGAATACTTGAGCTATTAATGTTACTGCTGGCAGTAGTGCTACTTGCTGCGCCATAACGTAAGGGGTGAGGAGGTTGCTTTCAAATTGTTGAATTAGAAAGTAGAGGATGAGTACAAAACCGGCTTTTAAGGGAGAGTCTAAAAGTGCGATCGTCACTGGGGGAATGACGCTCAAACCTGGTCCGATATTGGGTATTAAGTTCAGCAAACCAGCTAAAACAGCGTGGGCTAGAGCTAGGGGAACTTGCAATACTGACAAACCAATTAAACTCAGGAAAGTGATGACGCTCATGCTAATTAAAGCACCGATTACCCATCGACCGAGGGCTATTTCGCATTCATCTAAGATACCCTCGATTCGCCGCCGATAAAAAGAGGGAAATAGTTGGATAAATGCTTTGCGGTAAGATAAAGGTTCTGCTAATGTCATCAATGTCAAAACTATGACTAGCAAAAAGCTGAGTATAACGCCTAATGTGTTGCCAACAAAGGCTCCTGCACCGCCGACGAGTTGGTTGAATAGGGGTTGCAGTTGTTGGATAATGTCGTTAATATCAAGATTCGGTAGTCGCTGACCCATTTGTCCAGAAAAGCGAGATTCAATCTGATCGATCCACTCATTTAATTTTGCTATTCCTTGAGGGGCTCTTTGGGTAAGTTGTTGAAACTGTTGGGCAAATGGTGGTACAATGATTAGGAATAATCCTACGAAGATGAGGACTAGGAAGCTAACGGATAAGAGTACGGCGATCGATCTTTTGAGTCCGAATTTTTGCAAGTAGCGTGCTAGTCTGTTTAAGGCTGTGGCTAAGACGACGGCGGCAAACAGCAGCAGTAGGGCCTGCCTGATTTGCCACAGGATGTAACAAGATGCGATGAGGGCTAATAAGCCCATCCACTGTCCTAGCTTCATTAGATTTTAGATGTTAGATTTTAGATTTTAGATTGAGGAATAGGGTATGGGGAATTACTGCTGGCTAATTGCTCTGCAGCCCAGACGCGATGAATCGCCTGTATACAAGATACAGCAGATGGGCGCGATCGCATCTTTAATCCGATACCCCTACTCGGACATCAGCATAAGCAGCCTCCTCAATTCCCTTTGGCGAACACCTGCTGCGCTGTCAGCTTCAATTCCGGGAAAGTTGGGGACTCAATACCCTCGCTGCCTCTGAACAGTTTGACTTGGTATTCCCCGTCAATTAGTTGGTAAACCGAAAAAGTGGGTTGTTTGGGGTTGCCAATAAACCGTCTGCCGCCCAATCCTAGATAGTCTATAATCCAATATTCTTGAATACCCATTGACTCATATGCCTCAAGCTTTAGGGCATAATGATCACCCCAATTAGTGCTAGTTACCTCGACGATTAGGGGGACTGATGAACCCATTGTGATAATTGATGATTTCTCCCATCGCGGCTCGTTTCCAATGGTTTGTTCGTTAAGTACAATAATATCTGGTTCATATCCCGATTCCTCGCGCATGGGTTTGATGACGCATTCTTTGGGGATGAAGTAGGGTAGGTTTAAGCGTTCTATTTCGAGAAATAACCAGCCGCTGGTAAAACCGGCCACTTTAGAATGTTTGCCTGTTGCTTTTGGCATTTCAACAATTTCTCCATTGTGTAGTTCGTAGCGGTGTTCGGAATTATCAGGATACCAGTCAATGAATTCATCGAATGTTACTAATTCAGGTATAATTTGAATCATGGTGAGTGCCTTAAATTGGGTTGTGTTTGATAGCTGTACGGGGAATTAAGATTTTGGTAAAAACACAGTCTTTAGACCTAGTGTAGAGCGCACTTTTTGATTGTGTCTCTAATACTGCTGTTGGCGCGATCGCCAGCCGAGGATAGCAGCTAAGAGGATACTGGGGGTAAAGACGGCGATGAGGGCGTTGAGGTCGGTAGAGGGGATGGATAAGCTAGGCCCTGCGTACTTGATGGCCACCGAAAGGGCGGCGGATAGGGTGAATACTTTGATGATGGGGCTGATGTTGGTGTTCATGGATATCGTAGTTGGTTGTATAATGAGGCATTGAGACTATTATCGCAAGTTTGTGCTAATACCAATTTAATGTGAAGTTGCATATATTTCGATCCCCCTAAATCCCTCTTAATAAGGAGGAATTTGACCAAGCTCTTGTCCCCCCCTTATTAAGGGGGGTTAGGGGGGATCAGATTCTATGCAGCCTCATATAAAATTGGTATAAGCCCGGAAGTAATAGAAGATTAGGAGAGGGGCCCGATTGAGAGCAAAGTACCAAATCTTTGTTTTTTTGCCAGATAGTCGATTTTAACTAAACTTACAATTAAATTACATCCCGTTAAAACACGATCTATGACCTACACCACAGCCCAATTACTTAGCTTTGAGGAGTTTATCGCCCAATATGGGGATAATACACGCTATGAACTAATTGACGGAGAACTCAGAGACATGGAACCTACTGGCCCTCACGAAGCTGTTGCCGGGAGCATTGCGGGTAGAATTTATGTCGAAATCTTTCGGGATAACTTCAACTGGTTGGTGCCAAAAAATTGTCTAATCAAACCATTATATGCTGAAGCTACAGCGCTGCGTCCTGACGTAGTTGTTTTAGATAAATCAGAACTCGGTCAAGAACCCCTTTGGCAAAAAGAACCAGTTATTTGTAACGGTAGTACCATTAAGCTTGTTGCTGAAGTAGTCAGCACTAATTGGCAAGATGATTATGCCAGAAAAGTCGAAGAATACGCTTTCTTGAATATCCCAGAATATTGGATTGTGGACTTTCGTGGCTTAGGTGGTTGGCAATTTATCGGCAACCCAAAGCAACCGACTTTCACGGTCTGCCAGTTGGTTAATGGTGCATACCAGCAGCAACAATATCGCTTGGGAGATACTATTTCTTCTTACCTGTTTCCCAATTTACAACTGAGACTCGACGACATTATGCCGACTTGAAAGTCTGGTAAGCTGTCGCGCATTTAAATTGTATATTCGGGGCGGGATCGCGTGCCCAACCCTACTCCCCACAATAGTTTGATTGTTTTTTGACATATAATTTAAATGCCGCAACAGCTTATCTACTTATCGATCGCACTTTGGGAAAAAAAGGCAATCTAAACTTATCACAGAAATAACGTTAACAGTATTTAATGCTTTATAAATGTTGTTTGAAACCCAGAACTTGATTGAGGTTTGCATGATGACACAGACACTCTTACAGCCACTCGACCAACGGTTCATTCAGTCCGGGATTAGCTGGGAACAGTTCAAGCTAATTGAACAGGGGTTTTCTGACTCCCCAGGGACGAGGTTGTTTTATTACAAAGGAGAGGTAGAAATATTGGCAGTTTCCCCAGAACACGAATTTTTTAGTCGGACAATTTGTACGCTGCTGGCTATCTACTGCGCCGAAAATGAAATTGAGTTTGCCCCTACGGGAAGCTTTACCCAAGAAAAGGAAGGGGTAGTATCTGCACAAGCTGATGAATCTTATTTTATTGGCCGACGCATAACCCCAAATTATCCCCCAGATTTATGTATCGAAGTTATCTTCACTAGCGGTACTGTCAAAAAATTGCAGGGCTATCGAGTATTGGGAGTTGCTGAAGTCTGGTTTTGGGAGGATGGTGTATGGGCTATGTATCGCTTGGGTTCTGAGGGTTATGAAAAAATTTCTTCAAGTATGGTTTTGCCAGATTTAGATATTAACTTGCTGTGTCGCTGCTTGCTGATGGCTTCGAGTGTGGAAGCGATGAGGGAGTTTAGGATGGGCATTTCTGGTTAGCGCGGGCGTTTCAGACTATTATGGCAAGTATGTGTTGCGGCCGGGCGGGCGATCGGCTATTTTCTGAGATACTAAGGTAATTTGCCAGCGTTGAGTGTAATTGAACATGGATCACCAAAATTTAGAGTTAATAGAAAACATTCGCCAGCAATTTGACCATACTCCTTATCCCAGAATCCCGCTGGAACAATCTCCAAAAGACAACAGTGAATTGCTCTACCTTCATAATCTTGTAACTGCTTATTACTTCAGAAATAGAAAAATAATTAATACCTCTGGTAAAGTTATCCTCGATGCGGGATGCGGCACCGGTTATAAATCCTTGGTTTTAGCTATAGCCAATCCGGGAGCGAAAATAGTAGGCATCGATTTATCAGAACAATCGGTGAAACTAGCTGAGCAACGTTTACAGTATCATGGGGTTGCTAATGCAGAATTTTATGCTTTGAAGATAGAAGATTTGCCAAGTTTAGGGTTAGAGTTTGACTATATCAATGCTGACGAAGTTCTGTATCTCTTGCCCGATGCTATTGCTGGATTGCAAGCAATGAAATCGGTTCTGTCTCCAGACGGAATTATCCGCACAAACCTTCACAGTTCAAATGGTAGAGCCGGAGTATTTCGCGCTCAAGCTGTTTTCAAAACAATGGGATTAATGAATGGATCTCCGGGAGAATTGGAGATAGAAATAGTCCGGGAAACAATGGAAGCATTACAAGATCAAGTAGGGCTTAAGGCATTCACCTGGAATTCCGATCGCGCGCAGGATGAGGGATGGATTATGGCTAACTATTTATTAGTGGGTGATAAAGGTTGTACAATTCCTGAAGTGTTTGCAATGTTGAGAGGTGCTGATTTAGAGTTTATCAGTATGGTGGCTTGGCGCAGGTGGGAGTTGATGGATTTGTTCAAAGATCCAGATGATTTGCCTCCGTTTTTGGCGATGAGTCTGCCAGAAGCTTCTCTGGAAGAGCGACTGCATTTATTTGACTTGTTACATCCCCTGCACCGTTTGTTTGATTTCTGGTGCGGCAATCCCCATCAGGCTCAGGCTTTTGTGCCCGTTGCGGAATGGACGGAAGCTCAATGGCGGGAAACGCGGGTACATCTGCACCCTCAACTGAGAACTTCCCAGATTAGGGAAGACTTGAGTAATTGCATTGACAGCCAGACGCCGTTTGAGATTAGCCGTTATATTATTGTGCCCACTTTAGCGCCGGTGGTGATCGAGAGTACAATGGCTGCTTGCCTGTTGCCACTGTGGGATGGGCCGCAGTCTGCGGTGTCGCTAGTCCAGAAGTGGCTACAGATTAGAGCCGAGGCTGCTGTTAATCTAGAACCCGCAGCCCAGGAGACAGCCTTTGAGGAAGTCAAGGAACTGTTGAGTCGGCTGGAAGTCTTTCTGTACGTACTTTTGGAGCGTTAGCTGCCAGAAATTAAAAAAATTTGGACGGGATGATAGCAAAGCGGGGGAAACTGGGTAAGTTACATATAAGAGTTAGAAATCAAGCATTCCACCCCCTCCAGGAGAAACAAATTATGAAGACTGAATTTAAAGCCAAGTTCCTGCAACACATCAACAAGAAAAGACAGGATCAAGGTTTCACCCTGATTGAACTGCTGGTTGTTATCATCATTATCGGTATTTTGTCTGCGATCGCTTTGCCTTCCTTCCTCAGTCAAGCAAACAAAGCCAAGCAGACAGAAGCCAAGCAGTATATCAGTTCAATCAACAAGGGTACGCAGGCTTACTTTGCAGAAAACACCAAGTTTACAACAGATGTCGGTGTGTTGGGTCTTGGTCTCAAAACTGACACCACCAACTATACATACACCATGAGCGATGGTGGTACTGGCGCAAACGGCGGATCAACTTCGGCAGCAAGTCCTAAGAGTGCTAATACACTGAAGGGATATGGAGGAGCTGTAGCAGTGACAGCGGCCGATGCTACAGGGGCTTCAGGCACACAGACAATCCTTTGTGAAACGACGGGTGTTGGAAATCCTGCGAATATTGCTCTTGCTGGTAGCAATAGTGTTTGTCCCGCCGGTATGACAATCGTTACTAAGTAACAGCTTATTACACAAGCCATGCTTGTGAAAAAGTACGAAAAAGCGGGTTAGCGTTATCGATGCTGCCCGCTTTACTGTAGATAGGAAACTGAGTTTAGTGGCTGAGTTTATGATTTCTGACAATTTATTAGCACTTGCGCCGGATTGGCAGCAAACAGCCGAGCAACTCCTGCTTAAAGAAAATTACGCTCAGGCAGCAATCCTCTACGAACAGGCGATTACAGAGCAACCAAGCGTTAAGTCTTACTACTGGCACTTGGGATTGATATTGCTGTTGCAAGAACAAGAAGCAGAAGCTCAAACAACCTGGCTGCTGGCAATGGCTGAGGGTGAATCTGAAGAAATTGAACTCTGGACAGCAGAACTGTTACAAGTGCTGGAAGCTGAGGCTGAACGACAACGGCTGGATTTGGTAAATTATGAAGTAGCTTGGGCGATTCGGCAGCACATCCGAGAAATCAATCCTGGGGATATTAATAACCTGTTGCATTCGGTGGGACTTTCCATCCTGCGGAAAACTTACAGAGGTGAAGAATCAGACGCTTTGGGCACGATCATAGAGCTTCTGAAGTCCGAACCTCCAATAGCATTAGACTACGACCTGTTGCTGCAAGTCTGGAAGACCGTTTTAGATGTTGCTCCATTCCACCCTTCATCATTTGAATTTACAGAAGCTTGTTTTAACCATGTTAAAGAACCTCTACCTGTTATTGAAAATTTACTTTACTTTGCTTATGACATCGCATATTCAGGAAAGCAATTTCACTTAGCGACCCGTTATGCAGAACTCGCCTTGCGGTTAGAAGCTAAACACCAAGAAGCTTTGCGGGCCTTGGCTAGTTTTTACCAAGATATAGGAAATTTTGATAAAGGGATAGAAACTGCTAAGATTTGCTTCTCAGTGATGGAACAGTTGGTAGATAAAATTTTTGCCAATCATTTGCTGCTGCGCGGACTGATGCTGGCTGGCGGTAATTGGGAAGATGCTTGGTCAGCCTTTGAGACACACAAATTAATGATGAGGGCTATTATTGAGGAAGCTCCGACTAATCTGGATTCGGCTGCTGCGCTTCGCTTGATGAGTTCGTTATTTTTCTTTCCTTACTTTGAAGATCGACCTCAAGAAGCTGGGATAATTCGCATCCAAATTGGTAATCTTTTTCAAGCAAATGTTGAAAATTATGCTAAGCCAATAGTAGAGAGGTGTCGCCATCGCTCGTTGCCTCTGGTTCAGGGAGGTAATGAAAAAAGACGTTATAAAGTTGGTTATTTATCTTATTGCTTACGTAGCCATTCTGTAGGATGGCTGGCACGCTGGTTGTTTGAACATCACGACCGCGATCGCTTTGAAATATGTGCTTATCTAATTGGAGCCAAACTGACAAACGATCCCATTCAGCAATGGTATATTGGTAAAGCTGACCAAGCTTATAAACTAGGTATTTCAGGTATTGAAGCTGCTGAAAAAATTTACGAACATGAAATTGATATATTGATCGATCTTGATAGCATTACGATGAATACTAACTGTGAGGTAATGGCAATTAAGCCGGCCCCTGTACAAGTTAGTTGGTTGGGGTGGGATGCTTCTGGCGTACCAAATGTTGATTACTATATTGCAGATAATTACGTTTTACCCGAATCAGCACAGGATTACTATGCGGAAAAAATATGGCGATTGCCTGCCACTTATCTAGCAGTAGATGGTTTTGAAGTGGGAGTGCCCACAGTTCGACGCGATCTGCTAGATATTCCTAGCGATGCAGTCATATACTATTGTAGTCAGATGGGATACAAGTACAATCCCAACACAGCTCGGCTGCAAATGCAAATTATTAAGGCAGTCCCCAATAGCTACTTTGTAACTAAATGGTTTGCTGAGCAAGAATCGCTAAAAAACTTTTTTATTCAGATTGCGGAATCAGAGGGGGTGAGTGCGGATCGCTTGCGATTTTTGCCTCACGCTCCTTCAGAGGCAGTACACCGGGCTAATTTAGGTATTGCTGATGTGGTGCTAGATACTTACCCCTACAACGGAGCTACAACCACAATGGAAACTCTCTGGATGTGCATTCCTTTGGTGACACGAGTAGGGCAACAGTTTTCTAGTCGCAACAGTTACGGAATGATGATGAATGCTGGTATTTCGGAAGGGATTGCTTGGACTGATGAAGAGTATGTAGAATGGGGTATTCGTTTGGGGAAAGACGCGGCTCTACGGCAGCAAATATCCTGGCAACTGCGGCAGTCACGACAAACTGCTCCGTTGTGGAATGGCAAGCAATTTACGCGAGAAATGGAGAAAGCATACGAGCAAATGTGGCAAATATATCTGGACAAAAATCATTGATGGTGATCTGATCCGAGTAAGTAGTTTGTGCAGCAACTCGCTGCACAAATTCGCTGGGTTCATCCGTAACTCTCCTTCATAAAACGGTCTAATTCTAATGAGGGAATGTTGTCTGCTTTGGCGTGACCGATAGATTTTTTATTCTCATTCTCCAATAAAATTCGACCGTAAAGTCGAGGTATCAAAGCTGACCACTGAATTTCGCTCAACTGTCCCATCAGTGAAATTTCGGGTCCATCAGAAACATCTAAATCTTCTTCCATTAAAAGATTCATCGCCACGCTAGACAAAGCCAGATTAGCATCTTCTTCAGAAATGTTACTGTGGTCTACCACGAGAGTCATCTTGCTTTTGTCTGGGTGAGTTGCGATCGATCTCACCACTCGTTCCAATTCTAAACCCAGAGACTCTTCTGGCTGCGTCCACTCTGGAAAAACAATTAGATTAATTTCTTTCAAGTTTAAACGCACTAAAGTTGCGTCAATCAGTGCTGAACTAATGGTTTTAGCCATTCTTGACCAAGAGAACTTTTGAGCTTGTTCCAATCCACCCGCAATTAATGAGCTGCGAATCTTCGGTTTTTGTACCTCGCACAGTGCATTAGCCAATCCATCAGCATCATCATCCTTCACATATAATGCAGCTTCGCCTGCAACTTCTGGAAGAGAAGAATTAGGACAGGTAATCACTGGACAACCGCAAGTTATCGCTTCAAGAATAGGTAAGCCAAAACCTTCATACTTTGATGGGTAAACTAAGGCGAGCGCACCTGAATAAGCTAGTCTCAACTCCTCATCATTAAGTTGCAGCTTGTGAATTACAGTACCTGAAGTATAAGCTCTAAATTCTTCTTCTAATAACACTCCACTCCCTGTACATAAAATTTCAAAGCCTTGTTTGGTGGCAAGTTGACCAAAAGCTTGAAAGAATAATCTAATATTTTTATAGTCCGAGCCACCTCCGACAGAAATAAAGTAGGGTTTGGATATCCCATACTTGGTTTTAAAACGATTAATATCTTCTTGGCAGGCTGGTGAAAAAATACTTGAAACTCCACAGGGAGCAACTGTTACCAACTTTGAAGAAATATCGGGAAAGAACTCTATTAGGTCACTGGCTGTATTTTCTGAAATTGAAATGTATGCAGATGCGTGGCGAATTGCATAGTGCTTTTCTTGCCACATAGGTTCATTAAAATTTGCCCCTAAAACTTCAGGAATCATATCATAGGCCATGAATACAGAAGGGGTTGATAGTGGCGTTGTATAGTAAGTCGAGATAAATAAATCTGCACCTTCTTCCTCGCACACTTGCTGTAGCATTTCGCGGTCTGCATCCGTAGCGTTGTAGTCATAGGGCGAGATGGTACGATATTTGATTCCAGGAATTTTTGGGGCGGTTCCAGCTCTATCTAAAACAACAATATACTTAGAAAAACTATCCTCTGCCCATTCTTGCAGCAACGATCGCCAGACACGGGCTATTCCAGTTTTATATAGTTGAAAAAATACACCATCAATGACTATTTTAAATTCTGTTATAACAGATATATTGCTGAGTGTCTCACCTCCTTCATCACTGCTGATGTAAATATTATCGCTATCATCTAGCTTACCAATTGCTTTTAAATAATCTCGTTCCAGTAATGATTCTTTCTTGATATTTTGAGTTTGATAACGCAGCAATCTTTCAAATATAAGTGGCGATATTTGCTTTTGTGTTAGCAGATGCAATGACGAACCATTAGAGTAGAGGTTAAGCTTAAATTTTTCAGCTATTATAGATAGAGCTTTAGTTGTATAGAGAGAGATGTGCTGTCCTTCTTGAAGGGCATAATACCACCATTCATTAGGTTTTGGGTTGGTGTCTGGCAGTAGTTCAGTGCTAAACAAAATATTTCTAGAAAAATCTAATATGCTTTCAATTTCTGTTAAAGGATTTACCAAATGTTCAAAGACTTCAAAAGCAGTAACTACCTCATAAACTTTATTTTCTGGTTTTTCTGCTAAAAACCCCTTAGCAAAAATATTCTCACAATACTTATCATGCCAATAAAAATTGAACCCCTTGTCTCTCATTGTCCGTACAAACAAACCATATCCTGCTCCATAATCTACGAACTTAGCATTGTGATTAAAAAGATTGTAAATGAAATTTTCAGTTACGTTTGACAAATATGTATTTCTGTATACTAAACCTACGTCGCTATTAGCTATTGGTTCAGAATAGGCTTCTTCTAACCAGAAGGGATCTTCAGTTTGAACAAAACCGCAATTTGCACATTTAAAATAATCAACATCATATTTTTCTAAGATTCTAGCACTAGCAAACTTGGGCGACTCTGATTGACAAATCTTGCATCTCATAATTACTCTTCTCCGTTAATTAAATTACTGCAACGCTAAAAGTCTGTCACCAAATGTATGAGGAAACTTACTACTTAAACTCCCACCTACCTGCATCTGACTCAACAGCTCTTCTGAAATTAAAACTGTCTAGCGTAAATGTAGGAAGATTTGCTGATCCACTATCTGCGATCGCTCTTTGATTTTCATTCTCCAAACAGATGCGAGCTAGGATTCGAGGTCGCAAAGCTTCCCATTGCAATTTACTTGGCATTTCAATTATCGAGAATTCGGGAGTTTTGCTAACATCTAAGTTTTCCTCCATCAAAATATTCATAGTCACATCAGCTAGAATGTAATTTGTTTCTTCTTCAAAAATAGTGCTACATATTATTAAATTTATCAGACTTTTATCTGGATGTTTTAAAACACTTCTAGCAATTTTATCAAGTTCCGAATATAGCAACTCTTCCTGATTACTATCAGGAAAAACTATTAAGTTAATGTTTCTCAGTTTTGATAACACCAGTACAAACCTATCTTCCAGCAATTCTGCATAATTAATTGTCTGACTGTCAACAGGTTGGTAGTAACTCATCGGAGTTGCCCTAATATCGGGGTTAATAGAAAACTGTTCTTCCAGCTTAGTAAGTTCTATTATAGCTAGGGCATTTGCACAAGGATAAGGATAGTTATATTCAACATTTACTAAACTTTCTGCTTTCTCCTCTACCCAGATTTCCCTTGGATTGCTACTTGCCATATCCATATCTAAAATTCTCATAAAACTGTGAGAAATTGCTTTTTCAGGAATTTGATATTTAGTTACCAATATATCTAAATACTCTTGATTAAATTGAATGAACCATCCACAATCAAGGAGCTTTCCAAAAGGAACCGTGACTAATGCTTTGCCTCCTACTGACAACAAGTCATAAATTTTGGCAATCGCCTTCAGGGGCGCTTCCATGTCGCGAATTTGAATCTGCTCGCCATAGGCTTGTGAAGACGGTTCAATTCCTTGTCCTATGTGTTCGATAGTAGAAATTGAAACTATAGCATCGTACTTTTCCTCAGAGGGAATGTCCATAAAATCTACATTGTCTACACCTAGATCAACTTCAAATTTATCGACTATGCGCCTTGGTCTAATCCCAATATATTCGCTTAAGGAGTTTTCATAGTGAGAGAGGGTATTGCCAATTTCCAGAATATTATCTTTTTTTTCTAAACTTGCCAGAAAATCCCAAGCAATTGGAATTTCAATGGCTCGTTCGCCAGTATTATTATACCCAATGCGGTTGTACGGAAGATTTTTTCCTTTGTAAATAAAAGTAGGTTTCCAGTTTCTAACCAGAGTATTTTCTAAGTCTGGAATAATCGGCTCGCTAGTATTCGGAATGCATCCTTCATCAAGACTTATGTATTCTCGAAGTCTAGCAACTATCGGTAGCGATTCTAGCCCTTGTTTCGTTAGTTCGGGAATTTCACCCAGACTCTCAATGATATTATTGGCAAAGTTATAGTTAGGATCGCGACCGTGATTTAAGGTCAGATACTCAAGAATTTCTAGGGCATAATCAGGAAATTTCATTACGTCAGCCAGACAAGCTAGCTTTAGCAGTTTTTCAGGTGTTTTTAAGCTAGGACTCAAATCCGATCGCATCAAATCGCGAAAATAAAAAGCGTCTGACCAAATTAAAGCCCCTGGATGGCTTTGTGATATGACTGGGATGTCGCGGCGTCGATCTCGATACATACTCCCAAAGTCAAACAGTGTCAGCCCTTGATTTCTGAGATAAATATCTACATCGCTAAATAAAGGTTGACCTGTATATATCTCGGTGAACTCAACTTCGGTCATTAATCCCAATACACTATTATTTAATATACCATCAGCTCCTTGTAAAACATTAAGCTCTCCTCCCTGAACGTCTAGGTGGAGAAAATCTATTTCTTTGATACCTTCAGATTTACAAAATTTTTCTAAAGTGGTAGTGGATAAATCTACTGTAGATTTTAGCTCGATCAGTTCTGAATTGCCGGAAAAACGCTTGATATACTCTTCACTGGGGGGATATAAAGAACTGCATCCCGGATATTTAGCTACATAAAGTGTGGCTTTTCCTTCTGTATTGCTAAGAGCTAAGGGAATATGTTTTTCATTCCAGTTTACTTTTCTAGTTTCTAGGTCAGCATTAGCTTGAGCGCAAGCTTCTACATCTGCATCAAATCCATAAATAGTTAAGTTAGGGGCGAAAATGTCCCAGTTTTGACTGGCATAATCATCTTGCTTTTCAATTTTGCGAGAACCAACAATACATATAGTGATGTGAACTTGATCTAAATGACCGCTTTTCTTTAAACTTGGGAGAAAGAACATAAGAATAATTTTTGTTTTGTAAAATCATCGTAACTCGTCTGTGTTTCGATTTGGGCTTTACCCATCGATCGCCCTTTCCGCTACTACTTCCCCTTCGCCTGTCCCAACAGCGCCTTATAATCCGCCCTGTCAGGATTTAGCTTCACCAACTTCTCCAAAGGCTCGATCGCCCCCACCTTATTATTCATCTGCAACCGCACATTTGCCAACCCCTCCAGAGCCGTTTGATTCTGAGGTTCCCGCTGCAAAACCGTTTCATATCCCCGTTCCTGCGCCGCCAGCAAAGATTCCTGGGAAACAGCCACAGGCGTCTGCTTTTGCTGGTGCTGGCTGCTCAAACCGCTGCTGAACAGACTGAAAATACCAAAAATCGCAGAACCACCAAACGAAACCATTGATACTAACGCAAAAATCTGCTTAATTCGATCGCCCTTACGAACCCGACTATCACTAGATTTTTTCTGTGTACTTTCCATTGCTAACTCTTGGTGTCGCTGTTTTCCCGGCACTCGCACTCGCACCTAATCTCTAGAATGCCCAAGTTCGATCGCAAAACGATCGCCCTTCGCCATTTAAAATTTTCGCTGAAACCTAGAAACCATATTAAATGATATTTGTCAAGCAAATTCAATCAATTGTCGGGTTCAGTCCAGGACGCACGGGTGGTCAGAAACCGGGTTTTTTTACGAGAATACTTCACTGCGATCGGCAGATTCGGTAAAAAACCCGGTTTCTAGGCGTCGGAGTGCGTAAGCCCTGAATTATTCTATAATTTGACAAAGACGCGCCCGGACGCAGTACCGCAAATACCGAGTCCAGACGACTTCTCCAATGTTGTCAACCCAACACAGGGAGCAATACAATTATGCCAAATAATCCAAACTGGTTGCGTTACGATCCAGACGAAGACAAATCTCGACACGCAGCAGCCGACGAAGCTTGTTGCTATGAGATGCAAAGAAAATATGGTTGGAAACTACTTGACATAGAGGAAATTGATACAAACGGTCTAGAAGTTGATTGTGTTTTTCGAGGCCAAACAGAATTTCCCAAATCATTCTACGACACAGAAAGAGAGGACGACGATGCATAAATACATTATTTTCCGAGCCGAACCGAGAACTCCTGGGTGGAAAGATAGAAAATTCCAGCACACTCAATCATTGACTCGCATTTTGGCAGAACACTTTGACTCTTCTGATGGCCCAATTCCTGAAGTTGGCTATCGCCCCCCAGAATTTGTTCGTGTGGAAGCAGAACACGATCCAACTCGGCACGGTTACAGCACTCATTACCGCACAGGTGAGTGGGAAGTGGCGCGGGTTGAGACTTATACTCCCGATATTCCGATCGGGGAATTTGATATGGTAGTAATCTGCTATTGCCAATATTCCCCTATTGATGCTCCCCTCAAACCCATGCCAGAACGTCAAGTTTCTGTCGATTCCTTTAGAGGCGACAAGGAAGCTTATCAACGTTGGTTAGAGTCTCAAAAAGGCAAAGAATACACTGAAGTGTAAATAATACAGGACTTACCCATCCCCTAATCCTTGCTCCTCTAATTTTTCCGGGTTCTGACGGATCGTCATTCAACTAACAATTTACTCCAGAAATAAAAGTGCGATCGAATTGGTCAAGCGCGATCGCACCCCTGCATCTTTAGCCGTTATCCTCCGGCAATTCTCCAAATTGTTCTCGATAACGCGCTAGCAAAGATTCGAGTTCAGCAGCCCGTTGCCGTTCCGCTTCAGCACGTTGCCGTTCCGCTTTTAAAGCTGAAGCCAATTCATCTGGAATCAATAATTTATCTCCATTATCTTCCCGATAAAACCCAAGAATTTTTCCTTCTATTTCTAACCGCAGTTGCAATACATCGCTGCGATTATCTCTAATTAATTGATACCCCTCTACTCCCAGTCGGTACCCCCGCAATTGTTCGGGAATCCATTCACCTCTAGGGTCAAACAACCAGTATTCCTGAACTTCTAACCTTTCGTACAAGTCTTTTTTATTATTTTGATCTTCCGACTTTGTACCTGGTGATGTAATTTCAAAAATCACTTTCGGCACTTGACCTTCTTCCCAGATTTTGTAATTATCTCTGCCACCCGGTTCCACATCAAAAATCACCATCACGTCTGGTGCTACACGGACTTTTGGAAAACCTTGAGCGTAGTATAAAAATTGGTTTGCTAAAACAGTAGCTCGACGGTCTGCAAGATATTGTTTTAAGACTTCTAAAGTAGTTAAGATTGCTTGACACTCCCTGACCTGAAGGCGCAGGGATTCTTGGATCATCCAGTCGGTTTGCTCGTTGATGTCACCACCAGCGAGTAGAGATCGGTCTGTCCCCCAGCGTGAATTCCGGTGTGCCCCACCGTATTTAAATTGATTCCTGCCTGCTTCAAACCCTTTACCAAAATGTTTTTTCCGGCATTGCGATCGCGATCTAACACCGCACCACAACTACAAATATGGGTTCGAGTTGACAGAGTTTTCTTGACTAGGTTTCCACAATTTGAACAATCCTGGGAAGTGTACTGAGGTGGAACAGCAATTACTGTTTTGCTGTACACTTTTCCAAAATATTCCAACCATTGAGCAAACAATGACCACCCCACATCGCTAATTGATTTAGCGAGCTTGTGGTTTTTAACCATGTTCCGCACCTGAAGTTCGACCTAGGCTACGAAATCGTTAGATTTCACCGCGCACAATGCCGTCTTTATGGCGAAGTCTTTACGCTGCCGACTAACCTTTAGGTGCTTTCTTCCTAACTTGTTGAGCGCTTTTTTCCGGTTTCTGGAACCTTTCTTTTTCCGAGAAACTCGCTGGTGCAATCTCTTCAAAGCTTTTTCACTTTTTCTGAGATACCGAGGATTAGGAACTGTTTCACCGTCGCTGTCAGTATAGAAGTGGTTTAACCCGACATCTATGCCAATAAATTTACCAGTAGAAACGGGTTCCTCTTTTCGTTCAACGTTGATGCAGAATTGGGCGTAGTATCCGTCGGCACGACGCACAACCCTGATTCGTTTAATCTCATCGGGCGCATAGAAATGCAAATCCCGACTGCCGATTAACTTAAATCTACCAGCAGCAAAACCGTCCTTAAATGTGAGACATCTTTTGTCGGTAGAAAGCGCCCAACCGGATTGCTTGTACTCAACGGAACGAGTATGTTTCTTGTACTGTGGATATCCCTTTTTTCCGGGTTTTTTCCTTTTGCAATTAGCAAAGAAACGTTGGATAGCAAAAATGGCACGTTCCGCTGAAGCTTGACGTGCCGTCGAATTAAGCTTGCCCGCCCATTCAAACTCTTTTGCCATAACGGCGCATTGTTTGTACAGGTCTACTAGCTTAATCCCTTGATTGTCTACCCAATGTCTAAGAGTTTTATTTCGGACAAATTGAGCCGCCCGAATCATGTCGTCTATGATTCGATATTGTTCCGCTTTGCCCTTCAACTTAAACTCTAAAACTATCATTGGAATAGTCTCTCACTTTTGCTAAAACTTTTACTTACAAGTATGTATATTTAATAATTCTTCATATTACTTATAATTAAAGCCGTCCTATAAGGACGGGGCTTTAGACCCAGTTTCTTGGTAAACATGGTCGTAAGTTTCTGCCACTGGTTCTCGATCAGCGCTAGGGTATACGATTTCAGAAGTTTTGAGGGTGGGAACGACTGTTGTCATGGTCGTGCTTCCTGTGAGTTGTATATCTATTATAAACCAATACGGTTCAGTTAACACTGTTAATTCCCCGGAGTTCCCCCTCGCATCCCCCTTAAGAAGGGGAGTAGGGGTTGACTTTGAACTTCTTGTCCCCCCCTTTTTTAGGGGGGTTAGGGGGGATCGATCTTAACTGAACCGTATTGTATTATAAACTTGTTTTCAGCAACTAAGTAGGTTAATTTAATTAAACGTAAAACGCTCTCGTGCTTGAGAGCCTCGCCTTCTTCAAGAAGTCGGGCTTCTGGTATTATCTATTTTTGACTACACATCCGCAGCGATCGCACTTTTAAATTCCTCTTATTCCCGCAAAGCCTTGATGAATTCAGTAACAGCATCATATTGATCGAAGTAAGTTACATATCTCACTAACAAAGCAATGTCTAACTCCGGTAACAACTCGCTGCAATCGACTTTTTCGTACTCCTCCCTCAAATAATAGATACTCAGCACTCCATCTTCCCAAAACCAAACTTCAGGTATGCCTAACCGCTTGTATAGTTGAAGTTTATCGATGCCACCGCTGGTGAATACAACTTCGATCGCCAAATCGGGAATTGCCTTTTTAGTCGTCAAATTATATGATTCATCAGGCTCCTTTCTCGCCCCCAGTTCTTTACTACCCAAAGTCGGCCCGCCCTTGATATAAAACCGGATCCCCTTCTCTCTCAGGTATGCTTCTAATAAAGCCCTGATAGTACCCTTTGTCTCTTCATGTTCGGGGCTAACTGTGATAATTTCTAAAATTCCATCTAAGTAAGCAAATTTGATACCGCCGACAGACTCAAAAGCGGCTTCTAGCGATTCAAATTGCGACCAACTCACTCCTCTTAGAGTCAGGCAACTATCGGTGACAGAGTTTTTGACTGCTGTTTGTGTCATATTTTCTCCTTATCCTTTTTTTAGATTAAGCTTTTGAGAGCGCAACTATTTTCTCAATTTTATTAACTGTTGTTCGATCGCGCGAGCCATACACCCTCAAACTCCATCGGGATCGATGCCCTGACTTCTCAAGTATGCCATTAATCGATCGGCCCTCTGGCGTTCCTCTTCGGCCCTCTGGCGTTCCTCTTCGGCCCTCTGGCGTTCCTGTTCCACCCGTTCCGCACCCCACAGCAGCAAATTGCCATTCTCATCCCACCAGCGCAACCAGTAACCCGTTCTCTGAGATTTTTCACCTTCCCAAACCCCCAGAAATAAACCCATTGATTCTATCCAGAATCGCTGATTAGCATCCGGTTCTTGCAATTCGTATTCTCCCGACGCAGAGAGTCTGTACACTTCCAATACTCCCGACTTAGGTTCAAAAATTACATAAATCGGCACTTGCAAAATTCGCTCATAAAACCGCCATTTTCCGTAAGGATATGTCGGTTTATTTGAATATTCACTACCGTCAGTATCCGATAAAAATTCCATCACTACAGCAGGTACTTCTCCCTCAGCATTGCGCGTATAACTGCGGCGAACTTCTCCTGGTTCGGCTGGCAATACCGAGGGAACGTACACCCAATCCGGTGCTTTTACTACTGTTCTGTCATTAACTTTGGCACAGAGTCCAAAATTGGAAGCTATTAGCATTGAAGCTAGGATAAATCCTGCCATTTCCAAGGCTTCTCGCAGGGCCGCGGCTAAAAGTGGTTGGTCGATGTTTTCCACAGGATCGTCGGGTAATTTAAAGTCGTCGGGCAATTTTTCCCAAGTTATAGTATACTTGGTTTTGGTTGCGTCCGGTTTCGATAATGTTTGCGTCATTGGTTTTCCTTGTTTCGAGTGAAAGAGTTTTTTGTTAATAGGATTTGGACAATAAATTTAATGCCGGGTGCGAAAGCCGCACCTTATTAACTCGCTGTAATCTGAGTGCGTAGTGCCCACATTACTAACTATAGTAAGTCGCGCATATTGCCAGGGCGGTTATTCAATGATACCGTGCTTTAAGGAGTATTTTCGGGAACGCCCGGTTCTGCTGACCTTGCAGTTTGAGAAGGTAGAACAGGCAATTTGGGCTGTTTTTGCAAGCGAGGAAATCCAGGCTCTAATGATTGATTGATGGCAGGTGTACTCGCATTTACTTTCTCAGAAAGGGGGGCTAATGTTTGAGTCACTTTAACTTGCTGTCGCAGTTGTTCTGTCGAACCCAACAAGCCTCCTAATCCGTTGAACAACCTGCGAATATTGTTGCGGAAAGCCGGATCTCCCGTCAAATCATCCACGTCGGAAGTAATTTTCTGCACGTTCTGAAATGTAGCTCGTGCAGAATCTAGAGTTTGCTGCAATAATAGCAAAGTTGCCGGATTGTTTACCTGGCTGGATAAATCTCGCAAATTACTAGAAGCTTGGGCAGCATTCGCTGATAAAACTTCTAAATTGTTCAGCAATTGTCCTTGGTTGATTCGATTAATTGTCGGACTCAAACTGCTGACAGCAACCCGCAGTTCCTGACTGCTTTGATTGATGTTATTCAGAGTAGAGACTAAACTGGCGCGGTTGGTTGTTACTAAAGAATTGACTTGATTGGCTGTTAATGTAATTTGATTGGCTGCTTGAGTTACTGAATTAGCAGAATTTATCGCCGCTGCAGATACGGCTTTTGTGGAAGTGTCCGCCGTAGCTGCTACTTTAGAAACATCAGCGGCGACTGCTGATATTTCCGTCTTGAGCGATTGATTTAAGGTGCTTGCTTCTCCCTTTAATGATTGATTTAAACTGCTTGCTTCCCCCTTTAATGATTGATTTAAACTTGCTATTTCAGTTTTTAATGATTGATTTAAGCTGCCAACGTCTCCCCTTACAGATTGATTCAAATTTTTTATTTCCGCTTGTGCCGTTTTAGTTAAATTCGATAAATCTTGAGTGAGTTTAGCTGCACCTTTAGCTGTGTTGGCTGTATTCTCGGTAAGAGATTTAAGATTGTTAAACAGGGCGGGGTCAGTGTAGAAATTAGCTAGGCGGACTGTGGATTTAATTAGTTCGTCGATAGTGACTCCAGCTTGACCTTTTAAGCGCGAATTTTGGCAGATAATTTCCGGGGGACAGTTGGCACTAACGGGATTGGCGGTAAGTAATGATTCTGGCAAAATCGAGTTGGGGGTAATGTCGATCGACGATTCGCCAATTAAACCCGATTTATTCGCTTCGATCGTAACATCCCTGGGAATCACTAAAGTTCCGGGGGCAATCTCCAGCGTCACGTCTACGCCGTTGGAACCCGGTTGGAGGGCGGTAATTTTACCGACTGCAACCCCACGATACCTGATGGGCGTACCTATTTGCATTCCTTGGGCGCTGCCAAATTCTACGGCGAATTTGTAGCTGCGGTTCCCTACCTGCACGCCCCGCAGCCAGAGCACTAAGCCGCCAAATAAACCGATTCCTACTAAAATTAAGAACCCGACAGAACCTTCTCTTACAGTTCGCGATCGCATATTACCTCCTTAGTCATTGGTCATTAGTCATTAGTCATTCATCATCGGTCATTTCAATCTAAAATCTAAAATCTAAAATCTAAAATTGGCTGACTATCCCAGCGCTTGAATTGGCCCACTAACACTGCCGCTAAAAAATTGTCGGATTAGTAAATTATCTGTCGATGCAATGTCATTGACAGTTCCCTCCCACTGCACTTTGCCTCGATAGAGAAACACGATGCGATCGGCAGTGCGGCGGATGGTACTGTCTTGGTGAGTGACGATCGCATAAGTGCTGCAAACACCTTGGGCCGCCTGCAACTGGCGGATTAAATCTTCAATTACCGTCGAAGCGATCGGATCTAAACCCGCCGTCGGTTCGTCGTACAGCAAAACCTCTGGATGATCCCTGTCATTATCAGGATTCGCCATGATAGCGCGGGCAAAACTTACCCGCTTCCGCATTCCCCCAGACAACTGCGCCGGATAGCGTTCGCCAATTCTTGGCAAACCCACCATCTCCAACTTTTCCTCCACCAATTCCCGAATGCGGCGGCGCGGCAGCTTAGAATGCTGGTAAAGTAAAAAACCGACATTCTCCTCCACCGTCAGCGAATCAAACAAAGCCGCTTGCTGAAACACCATCCCAATTCCGATCGGATCTGCCACGTCGTCCACCCATCCCACCCTGCGCTGTCCCTGAACAAAAACCTCACCGGCATCCGGGGCCAACAAACCCGCAATTATCCGCAGAATCGTAGATTTCCCCGTCCCGGAAGGGCCAATAATTGCCAGGGCCTCTCCCCGATAAATCCTCAGATCGACTCGATCGAGGATCTGGTTCTGGCCGAAGGACTTACTTACCCCCTTGAGTTCGATTAGTGGCTCAGCCATAGCATGTTATCAATAAGTTATCAGTCCTCAGTCATCAGTCTACCTAATGACTCATGACTCATGACTAATCGCTAATTACTTAAATTGACTGCCAGAATCAAAACTCTCTTGTATTGTAAATTTGTCAGATCGAGCTGTTCCAATACCCTTAAGACTAATTAACCATGTCAATTAGTTCACTTCCTAAAGCCCTCCGCGTCTTGGCTAAAGCCAAGCAGGCTTTTGCCCAATCCAGAAATCCTTACCCCCCTTCTTTGCGGAACGGGCGAGTTCACCAGTGGTTTAAGTGGTTAGCCCCCGGACTGTTAGTGAAACGGTGGCTGCTGATTAGTGCCAGCGGCGTGGTACTTGCCACTTTGGGTTTAGCGATTTGGACTGGGATGACTCCCATTTTCTTCTTATTGCAATTGTTGAGAAATTTTTTGGCGTGGATTGCGGAAATTATTCCCAATTACGTGTCGGGCCCGATCATCATTGCTGGCGGGATTTTATTAATTCTGTGGGGACAAACTCGCAGTTTGAACTCTATTACCCAAGTGCTGATGCCCGAAGGCAACGAGGAACTGGTCGATCGACTCCTCAACCACCGCCGCTTGCACCGCGGCCCGAAAATTGTGGCAATTGGGGGCGGTACCGGTCTTTCCAATTTGCTCAGGGGATTGAAGGATTACAGCGCCAAAATCACTGCTATTGTCACCGTGGCGGATGATGGGGGGTCTTCTGGGCGGCTGCGACGGGAAATTGGGGTATTGCCGCCGGGAGACATTCGCAATTGTTTGGCTGCTTTGGCAGATGAGGAAAAGTTATTGACTGAGTTATTTCAATATCGTTTCCGGGCTGGTGACGGTTTGGTGGGTCACAGTTTTGGGAATTTGTTTTTGACGGCGATGAGCGATATTGCTGGAGATTTGGAACAGGCGATCGCCGCGAGTTCTAAAGTTTTAGCAGTGAGGGGAGAGGTGCTGCCGGCTACTCTAAGCGACGTTTCTTTGTGGGCAGAACTCGCTGACGGCCGCAGGATTGAGGGGGAGTCCAGCATTACAAAAGCTAACGGAAAAATCATCAAAATTGGCTGCACTCCTGCTAATCCTCCGGCGTTGCCCAAGGTAGCCCAAGCACTTCGGGAAGCGGATTTTATTATTATTGGGCCGGGGAGTCTTTATACGAGTGTTATTCCGAATTTGTTGGTGCCGGAAATTGCTGATGCGATCGCCAACACCCAAGTTCCGCGCATTTATGTTTGCAATATTATGACTCAGCCGGGGGAAACTGACGGATACAGTGTTGCAGACCACATTCGGGCGATCGATCGCGCTTGCGGTCGGCCGCTGTTCGATGCTGTAGTAGTTCAAGGAAAAGTCCCTTCTGCAAAGGCTTTGATCCGCTATTCTCAGGAGGATTCTTATCCGGTTGTACTCGATCGAGAAGCCGTGACGCAATTGGGGCGGCGAGTTGTCATCGCCAATGTCATGGATGAAGATGAAAATACGGGTTTAATTCGCCACAATTCGCAAAGGTTGGCGGGGATGTTGCTGCGTTGGTACGGCCGCGCGCAAAACATTTAAGCTGCTGACTGCTGACTGTTAACTGTTGACTGTTGACGGTGCAGACTCATGTTATTGGTTATTAGCAGCCCCAAGCGAGTAACTAATGACTAATGACTAATGACTAATGACTAATGACTAATTATTGAAATGAAAACTTTGCTTCCCGATTCTGAGGCTACGTGCAAGTTTGGTGTTGCGTTAGGTCGATCGCTCGCAGCCGGCACTGTAATCTTATTACAAGGAGATTTAGGTGCGGGCAAAACTACCTTGGTTCAAGGCATCGCTGAAGGTTTAGGAATCTCAGACTCGATCGAGAGTCCTACTTTCACCCTGATTAACGAGTATTTTGGAGGGAGAATTCCGCTGTATCATCTAGATTTGTATCGACTAGAAGCCGAAGAAGTGGAGGCTTTGCACTTAGAAAGTTATTGGGACGGGTTAGAAAGGGATTTGGGAATTGTGGCGATCGAATGGGCGGAAAGATTGCAGTACAAACCCGAAAATTATTTGCAAATTTCTTTGAGTTATCTAGATAACGGGCGGCAAATTGAAGTAATTGGTAATGGCGAGTTATTGGATGGGCAATAGGAAAAGTGAGAAAAGGCGATCGAATTTAGATGTTGCACCATTGTCACTCAGCCTTTTCTGAACAGGCTTGCTGGCCTGTTCCACAAGAAAATTCACCCTTTGTGGAACAGGCCGGAAAGGGGAGCATCTCAGTTTTGCATTTACAGTGCGAGCGTCCCCGCTCGCGTATTGTACAATACGCGAGCGGGGACGCTCGCACTACAATAAAAAAAATGCTTTTTACAAAACTGAGATGCTCCCCCGGAAAGCCTGTTAAGAGAGAATGGTGCAACATCTCAGCGCGTACTTACTGCGGACGGTTAACACGAATCAATTTGCCTCTCAAACTTTCTTCACCAGCAATAGCATCATTGATGCGTGTTGCCAACCTTTCTAAATTTTTATCGTCTGTACACACGATAATACCAGCATGATTTGGTTGTTGAGTGTGCAAGCGAATGAAATGCCGACGATTTTGCGTCATAACCGCCCGATCGTTATTCACAGCAAAGGCTAATACTTCGGGGTCATCATCTCCGGCATTTCCTGCCTCTTGAATAGTCAGCGTATCGTGACCTAAATTTCGCAGCAAAGCCACAACAGGAAACGGGAACTGTTCATCTGCATAGAGACGTGCCATAAATTATACTTCCTGCATCATTGCTGCTGCTTCTTCTCGGAGTGCTGTTTCAATTTCTTCGGAGTTAGCCTCAGCATAAGTCCAGACATTTACTAAGTTGGCAGCATTCAACTGGGGATAAAATTGTAGAAGTTCAGCATCACTTGAACCTTGACGGCGCAAACTCACGAACAGCCAAACGGGAAGTCTAGTTTTGGCAATGCAAGCATCGCCGCCACACACGTCGGGAGTTTTGGTAATTCCTGGCCAGCTATTGTTTAAACTTTGGGTTAAAAGCCGGATGGCTTCAGCTTTCTCAGTAGGAGTTAAGGCCAGGAGTTGTGTTTCTAGTTCTTGGAGAAGCATGGGTAAAATCGCCTTTGCGATGCAGGAATACCCAATTATAACACTTGAGTTAAAGTCATGCTTACTCAGCGTCAAATGTCAATGCTTCTCCCCTCACATTTGTATCCAATTTACCATTCTCAAAAACAACTTTTCCTCCCACAACCGTGACCACAGGCCATCCAGTTAAATTCCATCCTTCAAAGGAACTCCAGCCGCACTTGCTCGCCATCTCTGCGCCCACCACCGGGCGGTATTTCTCCAAATCAACTAAGACTAAATCTGCATCAAAACCCGGAGCAATCGCCCCTTTGTTCGGAATCTTATAAGCCTTAGCAACTGCCGCCGACATCCAATTAGCAACTTGTGCCACTGTACATCTTCCCTCTACTGCTTGGGTCAGCATCAAAGGCAAAGAAGTTTCGACACCGGGCATTCCAGACGGCGTATTCGGATAATCTTGAGCTTTTTCTGCTAATGTGTGCGGCGCATGGTCGGTGGCGATAAAATCAATTACGCCGTCGAGTAAAGCTTGCCAAAGTATTTCGTTATCGCGGGGTTCGCGCAAAGGCGGATTCATCTGAGCTAAACTGCCAATTTTTTGATAGGCGCTGGTATTTAACAACAAATGCTGCGGCGTAACTTCTGCTGTCACCCAACTCGGTTTTTCCTGGCGCAAAAACTCAGCTTCATCCCCAGTTGAAAGGTGCAGAATGTGCAGACGCCGCTGATATTTTTTAGAAAGTTTTAATGCTAGCTGAGTTGCTAACAAAGCTGCTTGATTGTCTTGAATTTGTGAGTGAACTGCAATATCGGTAATACCAGCAAATTCTTGACGACGCTGGTTGATTCTAGCTTGGTCTTCTGCGTGCACGGCAATTAGTCGATCGCCTGCAGCAAAAATCGCCTCTAAAGTTGCTTCTCCATCCACCAACAACTGCCCGTGCATCGAACCCATAAAAATTTTAATTCCCGGAGTCGGATTCGCATTCAACAAATCCGGCAAATTCTCCGGCGTTGCACCAATAAAAAAGCCGTAATTCACCAAACACTTCTCGGCACCGCGGCGCAGTTTATCATCTAAGGCAGCTTGGGTTGTGGTCAGAGGTCGCGTATTCGGCATTTCCAGAAACGATGTCACGCCGCCTTTAGCGCAAGCACAGCTAGCGGTAAATAAGTCTTCCTTGTGTTCTAAACCCGGTTCCCGGAAGTGTACCTGGGGATCAATTACTCCGGGCAACAGAGTTAAGCCTTTGGCATCTATTTCTCGATCGCCAGATTCGACAATTTCCGCAGCAACTTGGACAATTTTGCCATCGCATATTTGCACATCTCCTACCAAAAACTCACCATTGGGCAAAAGAATGCGAGCGCGACGGATTAACAAACTTGATTGGGAAGTCATAAGATATCATTAATTGAGTAAACAGCGTGCTAGCATGGAAGCATTATTAAGTTTATAATTCGTATCCAGCTCAGTCACTACAATACCCTATGACTCGTCTAGACAAGTCAGCCGACGAAGAAAAACCTCCGCAAGACACCGAAAATCCTTGGATCGAAGGAATTAAGACGATCGGCTTAGCAGCATTTTTGGCCTTTGGTATCCGCACCCTGGTTGCCGAAGCACGCTACATTCCGACCGGCTCGATGCTGCCAACCCTACAAATTAACGATCGATTAATCATAGATAAGGTCAGCTATCGATTCCAAGAGCCCCAGCGAGGAGATATTATCGTATTTATGCCTCCTGACCAGGCTAGTTTGTGCACGGGACAGCCGCCACCGATCAAAGATGCCTATATCAAGCGAGTGATCGGACTTCCAGGGGACACTGTGGAAGTCAGAGAGGGAAAAGTTTTTATTAACAAGCAGCCGCTACAGGAAAAATATATTGAAGAAATTCCGCAGTATCCCTACGGGCCTGTAGTTGTAGCTCAAAATTCTTACTTGGTGCTCGGCGACAACCGCAACGCAAGCTGTGACAGTCATTACTGGGGCTTTGTACCCAAGCAAAATATCATCGGTAGGGCAATTGTGCGTTTTTGGCCACTCAACCGCACAGGTTCGATCGACCCCACGCCCCTTTATCCCGCTAAAAATTAGCTACAACCCGCAACCCGCAGATTTTAATCTGCGGTTGTCAGTTTAAAGTACCAATTACTTATTAGCCATTTTCCACGACCAAATAATTAATGGTTAGGAATGAGAATTAAATAACTTCCACAAGTTTGTGGGATGGGCGTCCCGCCCGTCCAAAAAGGACGGGCG
>NZ_JAUBTI010000024.1:0-54491 GCF_036702415.1 Microcoleus sp. D3_18a_C4
GATTCAAGGCGACTGAAGTCGCAGCCGCTTTCCTCCCCATGTCTAAAGCCAGGGGCTTCTCGCTCGTTTTCCGGTGAACTGGAATTTACTATTCCCATGAAGTGCGGATTAGATATAATATCAAATCCGCACTTTATCGGAATTATTCATCTCTCTTCCCTTCCTCTGTATCCTCTGCGTTCTCTGCGGTTAAATCATTCCAAGCTAACCGGAATTAATATTTAGCAATCCTTGCAGGACTCGTAAACTTTTTACCCCACCCCAACCCTCCCCTTGGTAAGGGGAGGGAGTAAGAAATTCACAAATGATTTAGGATTGCTATAGATTGAAGTAGAGCATGGAATTAGCTGAACTATATTTAGTCGTCCTAGCGGTGGAATTCCCCTAGGATACAGGGGTTTCAACCCCAGCCAGAACTAGCTAGAAACCAAAGTAATTAATCCGAAAGTAGATGCCTTTTTCCTGCAAAGTTCGATCGCCCGATCGAGCATTTATCAAAGGAATACCGTAGTCGAGACGCACATTCAACCGATCGCCCATCTGCCAAATAAGCCCCAAACCTGCACCCAGCAGTTTATCCGAGTCAGGATTCGGCTTTTCTCCTGAATGGTTCCATCCTAACCCAAAATCGATAAACGGAGCCACTTGCAACAATCCTTCCACTTCCGGGACACGCCAAACCGGAATTCGCACTTCAGCAGAGGCGATCGCACCGCTATCAGTTAACAGCAAATCTTGGCGGTATCCGCGCACGCTTTGAACGCCACCGATCCCAATTTGTTCGAGGGAAAGCAGGGGGCGATCGGCTAATTGAATGTCAGAACGCACTATCAGCAAGGTTTCTGGGGCTAGCAGCCGCACATACTGGGCTTGGCCGCGCCACGCCAGAAAACTGCTGTCGGGCCCGCTATCGTTCGCAGTAGCGCCGAACAGATTAGTGCCGAGGGAGAATTGCGATCGCGCCGCGAACACTTGGTTGGAACTCCGCTGCACGTATTCTTGAAAAAAGCGCACCGCCGAAACCCGGGTTTCGCCGCGCTCATTTGCTCCCGCCGAAAGCGCAAATCGTTCCCCTGACAGGAATGTGTCGCTTTCTTGCCGCGAAAAACTCAGTCCCAAAGCCAAAGTGCGATCGGGCTTTTCGACAATCGGCTGGCGGTAAGTTAACTCGTAGGTGCGCGATTTCCCCTCAATTTCAGCAGCATCAAACGGTTCCTCGATGATATTGGTGCTAGCAGCACTCGCAGCGAATCCAATCGTGCCGTTGCGTGCGTTGACGGGGACTGTGTAGCTGCCGTTGAATTCGTTGCTGCCGTCGGTGTTAGCATAAGATACCTCTAATCCGTCGCCCAAACCGAGCAAATTTGCTTGATTGATGCGAACACCGCGCCGAAAACTGCCGACGCTGGGCGATCGGTTGTTGTCTGCAAACACTTCAGCGCTAAAGCTGTCTGCTTCTTTGACGCGCACTTCTAAGCGGCTGTTTTCCGGGCGGCTTCCGGCTTGCAATTCGGCGGAAATATTGCCAATTAAGGGGTCTAGTTGCAGCATTTGCAAGGCTTCCAGCAACCGATCGCGGTTGAGGGGCCGTCTGGTAGCGCGTTCTAGGCGCGATCGCACGTAATTTGAATTTAAGCGCCTGTTTCCACTAATCACAATTTCATCTAATCCGCCTTCTACAATCCGCATTTTCACCACACCTCCTTCTCTCGGAAAGGTTTGGTTGGCGATGATTACAGCGCCGGAGTTGATGTATCCTGCGGCTACATATTTTTGAGTGACGGCTGCTTCGGCTGCGATCAGTTCGGCAAAGGTGATTTCGCGGCCCGCAAACTGTTGCGTAACTTCTGCGAGTTCGCGATCGCTAAAGGCTGTGTTGCCCTCAAATTCAAAGCGATCGACCCTAATTGTACCTATAATCCCCGGTCTATCATCGCCGGGAACAGGTGTTAGGGGGGCTGGTGGGAGGGGAGACGGCGCAGGGGGTTGCGGCGGCTCAGGAGCTGGTAATTCGGGTTCTCGCGGCAGAATTGGGTTGGGCAGTTGACTGAGTTGCGAGGCTCGATCGATACCCAAATCAATTTTTTTTCGGTCAATACTTTCTTCTAGTTTTTGATCTGAGTTAAAAAGCTCGGTTTCTTGAGTTTTTGTGCTGAAAGTGCGATCCTCTCCGAGGGCTTCGCTAACGGTCTGAGATGTTGCACCCTTGTCAATAAGCCTGTTACCGGCGGGCTCTATGCCCACCCCACAATCAAACTCACTGGTTGTGGAACAGGCATCTTGCCTGTTCTTGAGAATGGTGTAAGATGTCACATCGACTGAATTTGCCGAGGAAGGCGGTAAGTCGGGAGTTTCCGCCGCCACCGAGTGTTCTGATTCAGCGGGTAACTGCGTTTCCTCGTCTTTTACGGGCAAGTCTTCGCGGTTGTCAAGATTAGTATCGGGAAGGAAAGCTCGATCGCCTCTGCTGCTAACTGCTGCCAAAGCCTCAACATTTGAGGTCAAAATTTCAACTGTGCTAGCGGATGTTTTCGCTGGTTTGGCCAACACAACTAACCCCAAAATACCAGCGAATAAAAATAGTTTTTGCGATCGACAAGCCATAGAATCTAATTATCTCGAATAATTGGGTGAAAATATTTTCCGCAATAGAGCACCTTCAAGTAAAAGTCAATCTTAACAGCAAAAAAAAGGAAACAGCCGTCCCAGCCAACAGTTTCGGCGACGGCTACAAACCAAAAGGTCGATCGACGGCTGTTCATTTCCCAACACTTACGCTTCAATCGGGTGATTATCCGAAAAAATATCGTGTAAGTCGATCGTAAACCGTAAAAAAAAACAAATTTTTTTTAGTTGCAAAACCTACGCTTTCATGCTATGGCAGCGACCCGAACAGTCCTAGACACCAGGGTAAACCAGAAACGCGCTACAACTGAGATATTGCACCATTCTCAATAATCTTTTTATGAACAGGCAAGATGCCTGTTCCACAAGAGATAAATTTTCTTGTGGAACAGGCATCTTGCCTGTTCTTGAGAATGGTGCAAGATGTGAGTTACGCCTGTTCCACAACAGATAAATTTTCTTGTGGAACAGGCATCTTGCCTGTTCTTGAGAATGGTGCAAGATGTGAGTTACGCCTGTTCCACAACAGATAAATTTTCTTGTGGAACAGGCATCTTGCCTGTTCGGAAGAATGGTGGAAGATGTGAGTTACAACGCGCATAGCCACTAAAAAAGCCGGTTTCTTTGATTGTGGTGCATCATCCCAAATCCGACTGTAATACCCCCTTTATTATTGAGTCAGCGTCTACCCACATCCTGTGCGTAGACGCCGTTTCAACCGCCAAGCCAGATAAAGGGGGTTTGTAACTTTGAATTATGCAGACCGGCCCGCACCAGCCGCAGCACCCATTTGAGCCCCGTCAGTCAATCCCACCAACTTAGCGCTCAACTCCCACATCCGCTCGCCTTTTTCATCATCGCGGGCCTGGGGAGAAACCTTCTGTACAAAAGACTTACCATCTTTTTTCTGGCGGTTCCCCCAACTCCAATAAGCCCCAGATTGCTTGTATTCTGGATCAGCAACCACCATCGCCAGCCTTTCGCCCGCCAACTCCTGCGACACGTAACCCCCGGTGATATTCTTCTGAAACAGCGGGAACAGCTTCTGAAATAGGGGATAGTGATTGCGGAAAAGCGGCGTATCCGCGACGCATCCCGGATACAGCGAAGTGAAAGTAATCCCCGTGGATTCGTGAAAGCGGCGGTGCAATTCCCGCATCGTCAGCACATTACAAACTTTGCTATCTTTGTAAGCCTTGACCGGTTCAAACTTCTTGCCATCAACCATCGAAATTGGGTCTTTGAAACCCGCTTCAAAACCCTCAAACTTGCCCAAATCCGGGCGCGGCGGAATCTTCCCGCCCAACTCGTCTGGATTGTGAGTCACAGTTCCCAAAATCACGATTCTCGCATCGGAATAATAGGAAGGCTTCATATTTTCCATCATCAGGTTGCACAGCAGGAAATGACCCAGGTGATTGGTAGTCATCGTCAACTCATAACCCTCCGGGCTCCGCAGCGGTTCCTTAATCAAAGGCATATAAATGGCCGCGTTGCACACCAAAGCGTCCAGAGGCCTGCCGCTGGCTTTAAATGCGCGAGCAAACCGGCGCACGCTCTCCAAATCGCCCAAGTCAATCTCCATGATGGAGAAACTGCCTTCAGGTATACCCAACTCTCGCGCGGCGTCTCCGGCTTTCCGCACGTCCCGACAGGCCATGACTACGTGCCATCCCTTGTCTGCAAGAGCTTTCGCGCCGTACAAACCGACGCCGGAGGAAGCGCCGGTAATGATAACCGTGGATTTGTGATTTTGTGCCATCTTGTTAAAAGCGCTTCCGCTATTGATTTTTTTCAGGCACTCAAACCCTGAGCTAGCAGCTTGGATGTTTTGAAGTACCCTATGGTTATTAGGATATGAGGAAACGTTCTCGATCTCAACCGGGAGCCTCTAACTTTTGCCGGCAAGCTAGAAATTGGAGGCAGGAGGCAGGGGGCAGGGGGCAGGAGGCGGGAGGAAGAAGGAAGGAGCCACAAGAAGTGTTTTTACAAATAGGAAATACTCGCTCTCAACGGGCGATTAAAATTAAATAGGCTTCCAACTCCCAGTCCTATTTTGAGAAATTAACCATACATCTTTTATATCATGTCCAATCGATTGACCGCGATTAAAGACCGGGGCGGGTTTACAGATTTTCCCGTTTCTATTCAATATCTTGGTGAGGGGATCCCCTACAGGAATCATGGTTAATTGACCGGACATGATATTAGGGGCGGGTTGACAATTATCTATGATGCACATACTCGGTATTTATTGATAAACCCGCCCCAATCAACTCAACTAAGGATCGCGAATTAAATAATTTACACTCTTGAAAGTGGGTTGGGCGTCCCGCCCGCCCTTTCTGGACGGGCGGGACGCCCATCCCACAAGAACCATCACGCATTCTAAGTTATTTAATTCTCATTCCTAAGAAATAGCTTGAGGTTCCTGATAGGTAGGGAAATCGATATAACCTTCAGGCCCAAAAGAATACCAGACGCCGACTTCAGCAGGCGGATTGAGCGGCCAACCATTAGTAAAACGCTCTACCAAATCGGGATTGCTGATAAAATCCCGACCAAAAGCTATTAAATCCGCAACTTTGCTGCTCAGGGCCGTTTCAGCCTGTTCTTGAGTATATCCGCAGTTCCCGACGAGCGGCCCTGCAAACACATCGCGAAACTCTCCTATCGTCATCGGCGTTCCCAATTCGTGAAAGCCAAATGCCAAACCGTCCACCAAGTGAAGGTAAGCTAAATCATAGGCATTTAACTGCCCTGCGATATACAGAAAATCTTCGCGGTAACTGGGAGAACCCATGTCATTGTAAACACCGTTGGGAGAAAGTCTAACTCCCACTCTGTTTGCCGGATATACTGTGATTATTGCCTCGACAATTTCCTTAAGAAAACGGTAGCGATTTTCAACTGAGCCGCCATAGGAATCAGTGCGGTGATTGGTTTTTGTTTGCAGGAATGTGTCAATGAGATAGCCGTTTGCCGCGTGAATTTCTACACCGTCAAAACCTGCCATTTTTGCCCGTTCCGCCGCCTTGCGATAATCTTCTACAACCAGGGAGATTTCATCGGTTTCTAGAGCGCGGGGAGTTTCGTAGGGTTGTTTGCCTAGAGGGGTATGAATGCCTTCTCCGTTTATTTTGATGGCAGAGGCTGCAACTGGCAATTGATTGTTTTGATGAAAACTGCTGTGGGAAGCTCGTCCGCAGTGCCAAAGCTGCATGAAAATGGGCGTTTCGTGGGCATGAACCGCAGTCACAATTTGTTTCCAAGCTTCGCCTTGCTCGTCTGAATAAATACCGGGCGTATTGAGCCAACCATTAGCTTGAGTAGAAACCACTGTGGCTTCTGTAATGATTAAACCAGCGGAGGCTCGCTGAGTGTAATACTCTGCCATCAAGGCGTTGGGCATCCGCGCTTCACCGGCTCTGGCTCTCGTCATGGGTGCCATGAGTACCCGGTTTTTTAAGGGTAAATCTCCGATTTTGAAGGGGCTTAGTAGGAGTGGAGAAGTTGTTTGGGTGGTCATAATTTTGAGGTTTTGTCAACTGAAGAATCTGGGAAATTACATTTAGCAACGGCCGGTGTTAGGACGCAAGGCGCAAGACATCCAAGGGTCGCCAAAATGTAAGCAATCAAACTCATCAAGCTGTTTACGATTTTGACTTTTTAGCCAAGACTCTTCTTTGTTCAATTTTGTTAAACTCTGGAGAGTATGGCGGTAAATATAATAGTCTACACCCGGCTGTTTGAATCAATTCCTGAATCGGAGCACTTTTATCAAATGTGAGATTATCGATGAGCACCACCTCTGCTGTGAGTGTTGGAAGGAAACTTGTTTCCGGCGAAGAAGGAGTCAGGAGTCAGGAGTCAGGAGAAGAATGCCCTCTTTCCTCCTGTCTCCTCCTCTGGTGAATACTTCCGAAGGTTTCAATCCCTGGTAGGGTTTTAGGTTGTTTTCGGCAAAAAGCGCTGTTAAGATCGGGCTTTATTGAGAATGAAGTTTCAATCCCTGGTAGGGTTTTAGGTTGTTTTCGGCTGATGGAATGTGGTTACGGTCGCAGGAATTATGGTTTCAATCCCTGGTAGGGTTTTAGGTTGTTTTCGGCGCTTGTAACGTTGATTCTATCGTTACTGTTATCAGTTTCAATCCCTGGTAGGGTTTTAGGTTGTTTTCGGCTTGCATCGGCATCACCAATCAAGGAGTTGCAGCCGGTTTCAATCCCTGGTAGGGTTTTAGGTTGTTTTCGGCACTTTCAGGAATTGGAATGATTCGATTTCTAGGATTGTTTCAATCCCTGGTAGGGTTTTAGGTTGTTTTCGGCAACTATCTAAAAGGGATGCGGCCGTAGATTTGTTTCAATCCCTGGTAGGGTTTTAGGTTGTTTTCGGCTTATATTTCTCTGCCCCCGCAGGAGTCCTCCCAGATGTTTCAATCCCTGGTAGGGTTTTAGGTTGTTTTCGGCTCATTCTGCCTAGCTGCAATGCCACCTGATTGCGTTTCAATCCCTGGTAGGGTTTTAGGTTGTTTTCGGCCAACGAAAAAACTGGATTCTTAAAGGCTGCGGTCGTGTTTCGTTTCAATCCCTGGTAGGGTTTTAGGTTGTTTTCGGCCTTTACTGCAAACCCCTGTGGATTAGTAATCGTACCGTTTCAATCCCTGGTAGGGTTTTAGGTTGTTTTCGGCTTAGCTTACGTCCCGCGAGGTACAAAGGTTCCGCTAGTTTCAATCCCTGGTAGGGTTTTAGGTTGTTTTCGGCATTACTGGCTGATCGATTGTGCGATCACAGTTTTTGTTTCAATCCCTGGTAGGGTTTTAGGTTGTTTTCGGCCTAAAATTTTGTAATCCTGCGAGTCTATGAAGAAAAGTTTCAATCCCTGGTAGGGTTTTAGGTTGTTTTCGGCTTAACAGGGAAGCCGGGACTATCTTGGCTATAGGCGTTTCAATCCCTGGTAGGGTTTTAGGTTGTTTTCGGCATTTTCGAGAGAAACAGTTTGATTTTGCATCAAGTTGTTTCAATCCCTGGTAGGGTTTTAGGTTGTTTTCGGCAATTTTCCTACAATCTGGTTTTCTGGAGAAATTGTTTCAATCCCTGGTAGGGTTTTAGGTTGTTTTCGGCGGATGATATAAGCCTGATGAAGGATAATAGCGCGTTTCAATCCCTGGTAGGGTTTTAGGTTGTTTTCGGCATTTTTCATCCAAAAATTGACGCGCTGAGGCGATTTGTTTCAATCCCTGGTAGGGTTTTAGGTTGTTTTCGGCATGGCAGCGGCTGCACAAATTCCGGTAGGCATGGCCGCGTTTCAATCCCTGGTAGGGTTTTAGGTTGTTTTCGGCTTGACCCGTATAAAAAAGCTCAATTCCACGCTTGCGTTTCAATCCCTGGTAGGGTTTTAGGTTGTTTTCGGCAGGATATAAAGATTTAAGGCGTAAGAATTATGAGTTTCAATCCCTGGTAGGGTTTTAGGTTGTTTTCGGCTTGATTTTGAGAAATGGTGGAAAGAATTTTCTAGTTTCAATCCCTGGTAGGGTTTTAGGTTGTTTTCGGCCTGGCGATGCCCCGGTAAACCTAACTACTCTGGCGTTTCAATCCCTGGTAGGGTTTTAGGTTGTTTTCGGCACCGCCCCTTGTGCTTTTGTTCAAAATGCTGAGGTTTCAATCCCTGGTAGGGTTTTAGGTTGTTTTCGGCAAACCAGCAAATCACCCAAAACAATGACATTTCAAGTTTCAATCCCTGGTAGGGTTTTAGGTTGTTTTCGGCTCAGGGTGGATCGTCTTTCTGTAATATGGCCTATGTTTCAATCCCTGGTAGGGTTTTAGGTTGTTTTCGGCTTGGTGGTTTTGTACCCAGCATCTGCCAGCACTGGTTTCAATCCCTGGTAGGGTTTTAGGTTGTTTTCGGCAAAAAACACGATCAGCCCACCCTTTAATATAGGGGTTTCAATCCCTGGTAGGGTTTTAGGTTGTTTTCGGCATGTTGTTGAAACTCCGACCACCAGTATTGGAAATTTGTTTCAATCCCTGGTAGGGTTTTAGGTTGTTTTCGGCGGTGCCAGTATTCAGAAGCAAGCATCCCTTAGTTGTTTCAATCCCTGGTAGGGTTTTAGGTTGTTTTCGGCGGTATCAAAAATCGGCTACGCCCTTCATAAAGGGGTTTCAATCCCTGGTAGGGTTTTAGGTTGTTTTCGGCTATCTACCTCTGTGATGTTGGGATAGAGGCCCGGGTTTCAATCCCTGGTAGGGTTTTAGGTTGTTTTCGGCGTCTATTGAGAAGCGTTTTGATTTTTTTGTTCCTGTTTCAATCCCTGGTAGGGTTTTAGGTTGTTTTCGGCTTTGGGGGCTGGTTTGCAAACTTAATCAACTTCGTTTCAATCCCTGGTAGGGTTTTAGGTTGTTTTCGGCGGTGATGAGTCTGACTGAGCGGCAGAAACAGCAAGTTTCAATCCCTGGTAGGGTTTTAGGTTGTTTTCGGCGAAACGCCCTTCGGGGCGTCTGCCGGGTGGTTGTGTTTCAATCCCTGGTAGGGTTTTAGGTTGTTTTCGGCGCTAGTTGCACTCAGGGGGCGTCGCAGGGAGTTAGTTTCAATCCCTGGTAGGGTTTTAGGTTGTTTTCGGCTATCAGTCACCGTCAATCAAGCGCAAGCGATTAAGTTTCAATCCCTGGTAGGGTTTTAGGTTGTTTTCGGCACCGCACCCACTACCGCACCCAAAAAATCTAAGTTTCAATCCCTGGTAGGGTTTTAGGTTGTTTTCGGCGAAAACCCCCTAGCACAATCTAGGGGGTAATAGCTGTTTCAATCCCTGGTAGGGTTTTAGGTTGTTTTCGGCTGATTGTAGATACCCTTGATGAGTTAGAAGCAAGTTTCAATCCCTGGTAGGGTTTTAGGTTGTTTTCGGCTTGCTTTGGCTTTTGTTATTTCTTTCTTTTGCGTGTTTCAATCCCTGGTAGGGTTTTAGGTTGTTTTCGGCTTTAAAGGAAATGGCAGCAAACAATGGTGGTTTGTTTGGTTTCAATCCCTGGTAGGGTTTTAGGTTGTTTTCGGCTCCTTCATTAGTCTGGAGTCCCGCATTCGTCAGGTTTCAATCCCTGGTAGGGTTTTAGGTTGTTTTCGGCTTTCAACGGGAAATTGACAACAAATTAGCTAAGGTTTCAATCCCTGGTAGGGTTTTAGGTTGTTTTCGGCTTCATCAGATAACATCATTGTTACTGGTACAGGTTTGTTTCAATCCCTGGTAGGGTTTTAGGTTGTTTTCGGCTTCAATAACTGCGAATTTTGGTTGCAGTTCTCGGAGTTTCAATCCCTGGTAGGGTTTTAGGTTGTTTTCGGCCTTGCTCTTTCTCCTCTGCGGTTTGTCCCTTGTGGGAAGTTTCAATCCCTGGTAGGGTTTTAGGTTGTTTTCGGCTTCCCGAAGTCCACCGTTTTGTCGTGGGATAAGAAAGTTTCAATCCCTGGTAGGGTTTTAGGTTGTTTTCGGCTTATGAGGTTCTGTTCAATGGAAGCATACTTTACTGTTTCAATCCCTGGTAGGGTTTTAGGTTGTTTTCGGCTTGCAGATTATTCCGACGTTGCACCGGAAGATTTAGCGTTTCAATCCCTGGTAGGGTTTTAGGTTGTTTTCGGCCTCACTTGAGAATTCAGTCAATTAAATTCAGTCAATTAGTTTCAATCCCTGGTAGGGTTTTAGGTTGTTTTCGGCACAGCACTCAACGGTTTGAGGTTGCTGCGATAATGCGTTTCAATCCCTGGTAGGGTTTTAGGTTGTTTTCGGCACTCCGTCCCCAACTCCTACACCAACCCCTTTTGTTTCAATCCCTGGTAGGGTTTTAGGTTGTTTTCGGCACCTGTCCCCTGGCGGGATGGTTTAATTGACTGAATTCTCAAGTGACTGGTAGGGTTTTAGGTTGTTTTCGGCACCTGTCCCTCAGAAAGCTCTGGGAATCAGTTTTTCTAAGTTTCAATCCCTGGTAGGGTTTTAGGTTGTTTTCGGCCTACTTGGATAATAAAAAGATACACTTATGTGCCCGGTTTCAATCCCTGGTAGGGTTTTAGGTTGTTTTCGGCAAGCATTTTCTTCAATGGGAAAAGGCGAATCACTCGTTTCAATCCCTGGTAGGGTTTTAGGTTGTTTTCGGCTTAATGGCATAGAGTCCGAAGTGCAGTTGCTAGACGTTTCAATCCCTGGTAGGGTTTTAGGTTGTTTTCGGCCTTTAGATGAGGCGAACCGTAGCTGTGCAGAGGGTTTCAATCCCTGGTAGGGTTTTAGGTTGTTTTCGGCACCAGCACAAAGAGCACTGGAGCAAAACCCTGGTAGTTTCAATCCCTGGTAGGGTTTTAGGTTGTTTTCGGCACAAGTACGACTTTCTCTGTTTAAACATTTACAGAGTTTCAATCCCTGGTAGGGTTTTAGGTTGTTTTCGGCAAACCATCTGAAGGGGGTAGTAATGCGGGTAGAAGTTTCAATCCCTGGTAGGGTTTTAGGTTGTTTTCGGCAAATCCAGCAGTGCGATTGGTAGCATCAAGTTCGTTTCAATCCCTGGTAGGGTTTTAGGTTGTTTTCGGCCGCAAAGCCGCCCGCAACCGAGGCCGAGGAAAAGTTTCAATCCCTGGTAGGGTTTTAGGTTGTTTTCGGCATTCTCTGTGACCGTGACGACTCCGACCAACTAGTTTCAATCCCTGGTAGGGTTTTAGGTTGTTTTCGGCTGCAACGTGCATCATTCTACCGACAAAGTAAAAGTGATGTTTCAATCCCTGGTAGGGTTTTAGGTTGTTTTCGGCCCTATCAATGGAAGACAGCCAAACTATGCAAGCTATTGGTTTCAATCCCTGGTAGGGTTTTAGGTTGTTTTCGGCTTTTTTTGGCGACGCAGTGACTCGTTCTCGCGTTTCAATCCCTGGTAGGGTTTTAGGTTGTTTTCGGCCTTGCCGGAATAAATCGAGCCGAGCCCCAAAATACACGGTTTCAATCCCTGGTAGGGTTTTAGGTTGTTTTCGGCTTGACCAAAATCCAAAATTTGCCTCGCCCACAACTTCGGTTTCAATCCCTGGTAGGGTTTTAGGTTGTTTTCGGCAATTGCGGCCCACCACAAACTGAAGATACACCCGATCGCGGTGTTTCAATCCCTGGTAGGGTTTTAGGTTGTTTTCGGCTAGTTATTACCTCTAATTCTTTCTGAGTGAGCCTGTTTCAATCCCTGGTAGGGTTTTAGGTTGTTTTCGGCGTGAGTGGCCGTCATGCCTTTGCCACCTCCCATGAATACAGCTTGTTTCAATCCCTGGTAGGGTTTTAGGTTGTTTTCGGCTTGATTCTACAATCACCCCTCAAGATTCTGATGTTTCAATCCCTGGTAGGGTTTTAGGTTGTTTTCGGCGACACGCTAGCCGAAATAGGTGCCGCCCTTGCCAACGTTTCAATCCCTGGTAGGGTTTTAGGTTGTTTTCGGCAGGACTAAACGCACTTTTCCGGCTTAGTTATACGTTTCAATCCCTGGTAGGGTTTTAGGTTGTTTTCGGCATCGTAATGCTATCCATAAAATACAAGAAAGACTAGTTTCAATCCCTGGTAGGGTTTTAGGTTGTTTTCGGCTCCCCACTGGGTGCTGGTGTGTCTACTCGAATTTTGTTTCAATCCCTGGTAGGGTTTTAGGTTGTTTTCGGCCTATCACGCGCTGTTCCTTGTCCGGTGTAAGCGTTAGCAGTTTCAATCCCTGGTAGGGTTTTAGGTTGTTTTCGGCACTAAATTTGCTGAAGCGTCAGACTTTCTAATCTGGTTTCAATCCCTGGTAGGGTTTTAGGTTGTTTTCGGCTTGAGGTACAGTATTCATAAGTCGCCTCTACTACAGGTTGTTTCAATCCCTGGTAGGGTTTTAGGTTGTTTTCGGCGGCTCGATCGACCACTGTGGACTAAACCTAACATTGTTTCAATCCCTGGTAGGGTTTTAGGTTGTTTTCGGCCTGTTGGTGCTGTCGGTTCCGGCTCGATCGATTCGTTTCAATCCCTGGTAGGGTTTTAGGTTGTTTTCGGCGCCGTGCCTTTATGTATTTGAGACATAAGCCCAGTTTCAATCCCTGGTAGGGTTTTAGGTTGTTTTCGGCAGGTGGCGACGTGATCAATCACAGCCAAGCCGGATGATTGTTTCAATCCCTGGTAGGGTTTTAGGTTGTTTTCGGCTTTCGATCGCAATTTCGGCAAGCGTGTCTGGTGGCAGGGGTTTCAATCCCTGGTAGGGTTTTAGGTTGTTTTCGGCTCTGCCCAATCAAACTTTCTGGCATCGCGCAAGTGTTTCAATCCCTGGTAGGGTTTTAGGTTGTTTTCGGCGGATTGAAACTTGGCAAGGGATTTCTGGCAATTGTTTCAATCCCTGGTAGGGTTTTAGGTTGTTTTCGGCTTTAGGTGCAGAGGACGGATTGCTATTCTTGCACAATGTTTCAATCCCTGGTAGGGTTTTAGGTTGTTTTCGGCTGAAATTTCGGGGGATAGGGCCAGCAAAAGCACGAGTTTCAATCCCTGGTAGGGTTTTAGGTTGTTTTCGGCTCAGCTTGCGGAAAGCGAAAGGTCAAGCCATCCGTTTCAATCCCTGGTAGGGTTTTAGGTTGTTTTCGGCTTTGATTTGCATTGTAATTAGCGGTTATATATTCTGTTTCAATCCCTGGTAGGGTTTTAGGTTGTTTTCGGCGTTCCTAATGAAAAGACCTTGGAGATAATTTGTAAGTTTCAATCCCTGGTAGGGTTTTAGGTTGTTTTCGGCAAAAAATCCCACTGATTAATGTGGGAATTCCAGGTTTCAATCCCTGGTAGGGTTTTAGGTTGTTTTCGGCTTTGGGTCTGACTCCCTACGCCTCGCTTTACGGCGTTTCAATCCCTGGTAGGGTTTTAGGTTGTTTTCGGCGATAACGATACCCGATATTTTGGATCAGGCTCAAGTTTCAATCCCTGGTAGGGTTTTAGGTTGTTTTCGGCAGTCCAAGCTTGCCCAAGCTGCATTGAGGCAGTCGCGTTTCAATCCCTGGTAGGGTTTTAGGTTGTTTTCGGCCTCGGCTTACTTATCACTTATATCACATCAATCAAGGAACGTTTCAATCCCTGGTAGGGTTTTAGGTTGTTTTCGGCGCAATCCGAAATCAATCGCTGACGGTGGCGCTTGTTTCAATCCCTGGTAGGGTTTTAGGTTGTTTTCGGCTTAAGAGTTTGAGGGATTGAAAAATGGATCGAGGTTTCAATCCCTGGTAGGGTTTTAGGTTGTTTTCGGCTTCTAGCCGATCAAATGGGGTTAGGCAAAACCTTGTTTCAATCCCTGGTAGGGTTTTAGGTTGTTTTCGGCTTTAAGCTTGTCCCAGTAATTTTTAGCTTGGCTAAGTTTCAATCCCTGGTAGGGTTTTAGGTTGTTTTCGGCTAAATTAATTTTAGCGGGGCGCGACTCCCGCTTGTTTCAATCCCTGGTAGGGTTTTAGGTTGTTTTCGGCGTAACCCTCTTACGATGTAGTTTTCTACACCTGTGTAGTTTCAATCCCTGGTAGGGTTTTAGGTTGTTTTCGGCTTAATTGCGGCAACTGCCGATGGATTGCCAGACAGCGCCAGCTCAAAGTTTCAATCCCTGGTAGGGTTTTAGGTTGTTTTCGGCTATTTCTGACCGCAGTAGTGCAGGCAGGCAAGGTTGTTTCAATCCCTGGTAGGGTTTTAGGTTGTTTTCGGCTCGGATTAAGTCGGACTAAGGAAGAGACAGACGAGTTTCAATCCCTGGTAGGGTTTTAGGTTGTTTTCGGCAGGCGTGTTAGGCGTACCGATCGCAGCCGTACCGTTTCAATCCCTGGTAGGGTTTTAGGTTGTTTTCGGCAATTCCGGCACTGCTAAACCACCGTAAACATCGGTAGGCTTGTTTCAATCCCTGGTAGGGTTTTAGGTTGTTTTCGGCTCGACCTCCCATAGGTGCATGGAAGTAAAATCGTCGTTTCAATCCCTGGTAGGGTTTTAGGTTGTTTTCGGCTTTGAGTAACTGCTCGCGAATTGAGTCGTCGGGGTCGTTGTTTCAATCCCTGGTAGGGTTTTAGGTTGTTTTCGGCTCCCGTGTGGGATTGCGCTATGCTTTTCGATGTTGGTGTTTCAATCCCTGGTAGGGTTTTAGGTTGTTTTCGGCTCAGGCACGGGCGGTATTTCTTCAACAGACTCGGTGTTTCAATCCCTGGTAGGGTTTTAGGTTGTTTTCGGCGCGGCAACTTAAGTCGGCGGCACCGCCGAAAGATCCCGTTTCAATCCCTGGTAGGGTTTTAGGTTGTTTTCGGCACTCTCTAGTTTTAGAAAACTTCTTAATTTATTCGTTTCAATCCCTGGTAGGGTTTTAGGTTGTTTTCGGCACATTCCTTGTGCTGTTCGCTATTTCAAAGATGAAGTTTCAATCCCTGGTAGGGTTTTAGGTTGTTTTCGGCCTTACCTTTCGCTGTGCGAGCTACCATTCCAGTTTCAATCCCTGGTAGGGTTTTAGGTTGTTTTCGGCATATTGGCGGGGTTTTCATGGGTTTTATCGAGTACACTAGTTTCAATCCCTGGTAGGGTTTTAGGTTGTTTTCGGCTAGCGTGATTTCTAAGGATATCTTTAGGCATATCAGGTTTCAATCCCTGGTAGGGTTTTAGGTTGTTTTCGGCCCAAAATAACCAGCTACTGAGCGATCGCCCGTGCGGTTTCAATCCCTGGTAGGGTTTTAGGTTGTTTTCGGCTGCTCGAATTTGGCTACCCAATCGGCGATCGTCTCTGTTTCAATCCCTGGTAGGGTTTTAGGTTGTTTTCGGCAAATTCTGTATCGGGTGCGGGTGTTGTGTCCATGTTTCAATCCCTGGTAGGGTTTTAGGTTGTTTTCGGCAGTGATTTCCTGAAATCTTCGCAGCTCGGAGGTGTTTCAATCCCTGGTAGGGTTTTAGGTTGTTTTCGGCAAAACTTTATAATCCCTACGCCTTAAATCTTGATGTTTCAATCCCTGGTAGGGTTTTAGGTTGTTTTCGGCTTACCAGTATCGGGATGCAAACTCGGAGGCAAGTTTCAATCCCTGGTAGGGTTTTAGGTTGTTTTCGGCTTTCAACCACTAATTTTGCAGTTGAAAGAAAGCACTGTTTCAATCCCTGGTAGGGTTTTAGGTTGTTTTCGGCGCTATCAAGTTCAGAAGTAGAGCAACTTATCAAGTTTCAATCCCTGGTAGGGTTTTAGGTTGTTTTCGGCTGACGCTTCAGAATTGGACTACTTAGGTGCTAGCGTTTCAATCCCTGGTAGGGTTTTAGGTTGTTTTCGGCTTAAAGTGCAAGCGTTAACAGTTGATCGCTACGGTTTCAATCCCTGGTAGGGTTTTAGGTTGTTTTCGGCCCCACTATAAATGTGTTAATAACTATTATAAAAGTTTCAATCCCTGGTAGGGTTTTAGGTTGTTTTCGGCGCAAAATGCCAACGTGAGAAACCTAAAGGGAGGTTTTGTTTCAATCCCTGGTAGGGTTTTAGGTTGTTTTCGGCCGTATCCAACTATTTCAGGATAAGGCTTAATCTGCAGTTTCAATCCCTGGTAGGGTTTTAGGTTGTTTTCGGCTCTTTTGCGCTTACAGTGTCGCCATTTTTGAAAGGTTTCAATCCCTGGTAGGGTTTTAGGTTGTTTTCGGCGGGGCATTTTAACCCAGTCAACGAGCTTGAACACGTTTCAATCCCTGGTAGGGTTTTAGGTTGTTTTCGGCACCGATCCGGGGGCGGAAATAGGGCGAAAAATCCGTTTCAATCCCTGGTAGGGTTTTAGGTTGTTTTCGGCTGCTATAATGCCCGCGCTTTTGCTTGCAGTTAGTGCGTTTCAATCCCTGGTAGGGTTTTAGGTTGTTTTCGGCGTTGCTAGATCCCAATTATCGGGTTGCATTCTGTGACGGTTTCAATCCCTGGTAGGGTTTTAGGTTGTTTTCGGCTGTCGAGCGGTTGCCGGATTCACTCAAAGAGAAGCCGCTAGTTTCAATCCCTGGTAGGGTTTTAGGTTGTTTTCGGCGTTAATCACTCTTATAATATAAGACCAATATAAACGTTTCAATCCCTGGTAGGGTTTTAGGTTGTTTTCGGCCGTAAAGAATGGAATTGGTTGTTAGAAAATGCGTTTCAATCCCTGGTAGGGTTTTAGGTTGTTTTCGGCTAAGAATTGGAGACGGGTGAGAATCACAGGAGGTTTCAATCCCTGGTAGGGTTTTAGGTTGTTTTCGGCTCGCAGCGAACAATGGGCGATATTCTAGGCATGTTTCAATCCCTGGTAGGGTTTTAGGTTGTTTTCGGCCCGAGGTTACTGTTAGTAAATTCCCTGATAATAGGTCTGTTTCAATCCCTGGTAGGGTTTTAGGTTGTTTTCGGCGCGGCTGAACCTTTATTTACTAACTTTTTTGGAGTTGGCGCGTTTCAATCCCTGGTAGGGTTTTAGGTTGTTTTCGGCGTCTATTTTATCTATTTGGTTGCCTATTATCTTGTTTCAATCCCTGGTAGGGTTTTAGGTTGTTTTCGGCGCTACCAGTTCAGAAAGCACGGGGGAGGCGGCTAGGTTTCAATCCCTGGTAGGGTTTTAGGTTGTTTTCGGCCCATCGGTCGGAGCGGTTGCCTCGGTCGGTTGCCAGTTTCAATCCCTGGTAGGGTTTTAGGTTGTTTTCGGCGCGGTCGGTTGGAGTCCTGCGGGTATGGTGCGGTCGGGTTTCAATCCCTGGTAGGGTTTTAGGTTGTTTTCGGCATTGTCTGAAACCCTCATTCTCTCGTTACCCCAAGTTTCAATCCCTGGTAGGGTTTTAGGTTGTTTTCGGCCCCGGAGTGCAGCCGATCGCCCTTGGGGAAGTTTCTGTTTCAATCCCTGGTAGGGTTTTAGGTTGTTTTCGGCTAGCTAAAGCTGTAGGTCATAAGCTGCTATTTAAAGATGTTTCAATCCCTGGTAGGGTTTTAGGTTGTTTTCGGCTCTGCAATCTCACCCCAGCCCCAGTCAGGATGTCGGTTTCAATCCCTGGTAGGGTTTTAGGTTGTTTTCGGCGGATTTGCGATCGTACTTCGGCTATGAATGACAAGTTTCAATCCCTGGTAGGGTTTTAGGTTGTTTTCGGCTCTATTTTTCGTGGTCGTGTTAGGTATTCTGATAGTTTCAATCCCTGGTAGGGTTTTAGGTTGTTTTCGGCTCTTTTTCGAGATAGTATTTAGTTTTGCTGCTACCGGTTTCAATCCCTGGTAGGGTTTTAGGTTGTTTTCGGCACGATATCCAACCAACAAATTATCACTTAAAAAGTTTCAATCCCTGGTAGGGTTTTAGGTTGTTTTCGGCGTTCTTTTGGGGGCAGTACAGATACAAGTATTTGCGTTTCAATCCCTGGTAGGGTTTTAGGTTGTTTTCGGCGCCGAGGCATATTTATTAATGAGCTCCCCGGTTCCGTTTCAATCCCTGGTAGGGTTTTAGGTTGTTTTCGGCCTGTCTTCGTAGCCTTTTTCCCACCACCAATCGGTTTCAATCCCTGGTAGGGTTTTAGGTTGTTTTCGGCTCAACCTACCACCTCGAAAGAGGTGAGATTATAAGTTTCAATCCCTGGTAGGGTTTTAGGTTGTTTTCGGCCAAAGTTGACGAGTACGGCGATTCACAACTTCAAGTTTCAATCCCTGGTAGGGTTTTAGGTTGTTTTCGGCCGGGAAAACGCAGACATTCGAGACTTGCTAATACGTTTCAATCCCTGGTAGGGTTTTAGGTTGTTTTCGGCACGACACGAAATTAAGCTTAAATTCACTGAAACCGAAGTTTCAATCCCTGGTAGGGTTTTAGGTTGTTTTCGGCGAAAACTAGAAGTAGTAAGTCTATTCCATTTCATGTTTCAATCCCTGGTAGGGTTTTAGGTTGTTTTCGGCTTGGGTGCGGGTTAGTGTTTACTAATTACTTAGTTTCAATCCCTGGTAGGGTTTTAGGTTGTTTTCGGCCATTCCGTAATTACTCATGGCTTTTAAGATGTACGTTTCAATCCCTGGTAGGGTTTTAGGTTGTTTTCGGCAAATTGGCTCACAAGGTGATGCCGCTCGCTGGCGAGTTTCAATCCCTGGTAGGGTTTTAGGTTGTTTTCGGCCCTTGGAGTTGATTTCTAGTTCTGGTCAAACTTTGTTTCAATCCCTGGTAGGGTTTTAGGTTGTTTTCGGCTTCCTAGAACTTGGGTACAGCCTCCCAGTGGGGGTTTCAATCCCTGGTAGGGTTTTAGGTTGTTTTCGGCTGTGATGAATATTCAATCAATTTTAAAGGCAGTACCGTTTCAATCCCTGGTAGGGTTTTAGGTTGTTTTCGGCCGATTCTCCTGTGGATTCGTGTACCCCACTGGGAGGCTGTGTTTCAATCCCTGGTAGGGTTTTAGGTTGTTTTCGGCTTGTGTAAAGCTGAAGTTCCTGTCGTCTCCGGCGCGTTTCAATCCCTGGTAGGGTTTTAGGTTGTTTTCGGCATCCCGGTATTATCAAATGCAGTTGCACAAAATACGTTTCAATCCCTGGTAGGGTTTTAGGTTGTTTTCGGCTCCACTCAAGCCGCCGGGCGATCGCAATAATAAGGTTTCAATCCCTGGTAGGGTTTTAGGTTGTTTTCGGCTCAGTTGATTTACTGGATAAATCGTCTTCTTGCTGATTGTTTCAATCCCTGGTAGGGTTTTAGGTTGTTTTCGGCTGTAAATTCATTAGGAAATGTAGAAGAAACTAAGTTTCAATCCCTGGTAGGGTTTTAGGTTGTTTTCGGCAACAGAATTTTGAGTTGAGGAATGGTGAAATCGTGTTTCAATCCCTGGTAGGGTTTTAGGTTGTTTTCGGCTTTATCTCTGAAACGGCTAGAGAATCAGATTATCACTAGTTTCAATCCCTGGTAGGGTTTTAGGTTGTTTTCGGCCCTCTATCCCCTATTAGTTGTGTCTGGCTATGGAAGTTGTTTCAATCCCTGGTAGGGTTTTAGGTTGTTTTCGGCTATTTCACTACTAAAGATTTTATCTTTCCAAATGTTTCAATCCCTGGTAGGGTTTTAGGTTGTTTTCGGCGTGGAGGTGCGGGAGGGGGATCTGGCCTTTCGGAATAGTTTCAATCCCTGGTAGGGTTTTAGGTTGTTTTCGGCATTGATGAATTGGTGTCATTGTCAGCAGTTAGAGTTTCAATCCCTGGTAGGGTTTTAGGTTGTTTTCGGCGCGCGATCGCACAAGTAGCAACCCGAGACTCCGCAGTTTCAATCCCTGGTAGGGTTTTAGGTTGTTTTCGGCCAATTACTCGATCCAATTCTTCCACGCCAATAAAGTTGTTTCAATCCCTGGTAGGGTTTTAGGTTGTTTTCGGCAATCGATCGCCCGCTGGCTTAGTTCCAATGAGCGATCGGTTTCAATCCCTGGTAGGGTTTTAGGTTGTTTTCGGCAATGGAAAAGCACCAGCAACTCGCCGTAAATCTGGTTTCAATCCCTGGTAGGGTTTTAGGTTGTTTTCGGCAATTTAAGTGCTGCTGAGTGGAGGTTTTGGGCTTACCTGTTTCAATCCCTGGTAGGGTTTTAGGTTGTTTTCGGCTTTAAGGTTGCCATTGGTTTTAAAATTCCCGGTGAAAGTTTCAATCCCTGGTAGGGTTTTAGGTTGTTTTCGGCCTGCTACCGCAATTATTAATCAAGAATATGGAGGCGTTTCAATCCCTGGTAGGGTTTTAGGTTGTTTTCGGCGTGGTGATGGTGACTTATATCAAGACTCAATCCCTTGTTTCAATCCCTGGTAGGGTTTTAGGTTGTTTTCGGCCAGATTGAAAAAGCAAAGTTAAAACTGCAACAGATTGTTTCAATCCCTGGTAGGGTTTTAGGTTGTTTTCGGCACTAGAAGCAGAAGCCCAAGCAACTGGTGTGATGGATGTTTCAATCCCTGGTAGGGTTTTAGGTTGTTTTCGGCGAAGCTAGCAAGGGTGATACAGGGGGAAATATTGTTTCAATCCCTGGTAGGGTTTTAGGTTGTTTTCGGCCGCCGGGGTCTGGGAGGCTTGAAATATAAGGTTTTCAAGGTTCAGTTGCGTCTGACTGCAATCAATATACCGTTTCAGCGATCGCCCTGTCAAGGGGGCAAAATTAAAATAGACCTCAAACTCTCTCCCAGTAAAGCTTACAGCATTTGCGTCTGACCCGCATGAGGTACAAACCACTGCAAACCCAGTCCTAGTAAAGCTCTCAGCCATTAAAATTCACCCCCTCAGTTTAACACCTACAGCCAGACGCAAAATCAAACCATAAAGATCGTAGTATCCAGCGGTGCCCGGCCGCCAATCCGCTCGATCTTGCCCTGACAGCAAGCGCACAAATAGTGAAACATGATGCTGTCTTCTTCCGACTTAATCACCTTACTCAGACGTTGGCGCATCCGGGCATACTGAGTATCCGTCACCTCGCAATGAAACACCGAATACTGCTTCCATTCCCCATAAGACTTGAGGATGTTGTGAATCTTAGTGCGGCGCTTGTCCTCAGATATATCGTAGCAAACCAAAACAAACATAACTTAATTGCCTCCCTATCTCAAAATCAGAGGTGGATACTTATCAACTTCACCCATCAAATACTTAGCCATCAACCGCCCTTGAATTTCAAAAGCTTCTTGATAAGTACACAACTTTCCCATCACAGGATGCTTAAACGTTGACTGCTTCTTTTCTTCGTAAAGTCGCAAAAAAATGTGCAGCGCTTCTTTTGTCAAAGAAACCGCCCCGCTCAACGGTTCTGCGGTAAAATCATTAGGCGAAACTTTCTGCAAATTAATCGCCTTCAACACTACAGCATCAACTACCAAAGGTCGAAATTCTTCCATCAAATCCAGCGCTAACGAAGGACGGCCATAGCGCTCAAAATGCAAATATCCCAAATACGGATCGAACCCCACAATATTCACCGCACTTTGAACATCGTGCCGCAGCAGAGAATATCCCAAACTTAACAGAGAATTTACCGGGTCAGTAGGCGGACGGCGGCGGCGAACTTCAAAGCTAAATTCCGGCACGCGAATCAGTTGATTGAAGCAGCCAAAATAAGTCGCACTACCCGCCCCCTCCAATCCTCGCAGAGAATTAATATTGGAAGTTTTGTCAATAGACGCGATGACTTGTTTCAATTGGGCGATGGGTTTTTCAAAATCCTGGGGAGAATATTTGCGCTGACATTCTAACAAAGTATTGCGGTAATTCTTGAGTTTTCCCCGTACAAATCCCCTAACTAAATGCACGGCTTGTTCCGATTCTCCAGCCGCTTGCCACTGAGCTTTTCGCACAAAAATATTTTTCGTCATCTCCGGTTCTAACCTCCCCAAATAACGTCCGTTTACTGTCAAAAAACTCAAAGGAATGTGACGTTCCAAAAGTTCCACAACGACAGCCGGCGAAACTGTAGCGCGTCCCAAAGCAACAACACCATCAATCTTAATTAATGGCACGTCCAACAGATTTTTTTTGTCAGCTTTAACCGTCAGACGTTCATCGACTTTGCCAATAAAAGCATCTTCTTGAGTAATGTAAACTGTTCCCATTGTGAATTCTCCTATTTGCAGGTTAACTTGCTTCTTGATAGCGGTTGACTTTGGCGGCAGCTTGGGGCAGACAGTGGGTAAAAAGACTGCATCCGGTACACCGAGCGGTGTAAACTGGTAAAGGGATATTTCCCGATCGCCAAAGAGCACCGACTTTTTCAATAGTGGCGATCGCATCCTGTCTCAATTGCTCAGAAATCTCGACTAATTGCCGCTGATGCGACTGCGCGTAATACACATATCCAGTCGCAATAGTTTTCCCCGTCATCTCCTCCAAACAAAGCGCTTGAGCGCAAACTTGCAACTCGTCGTTATCCCATTCCCCCTTCCGTCCCCGCTTGTATTCCACGGGATAAATCTCACCCTCAGCCGACTCAATCAAATCCGATTTACCAATCAGTTTGTAGCGCTCGGATTTCAGCCAAATCGCCCGCACCTGCCAAGTTTCATTGCGGTTAATTTCACCCATCGTGTGAACGCGATCGTGCAAACTTGTCCCTTCAATGGTATACTGATTATCCGTGAATTCTCCTGCACAAGACATTCGCCAGCAGCGGTGAGCGCAATAGGAGTATTGGTTGAGAGTTGCGATCGAAATGTAATCAGAGTCGTTCATTTTTTTGATGGTTTGTAAGAGATTGGTAATTGGAATTAATTAGTGATGCCCCAGTCCGCCAGGGGTTGAAACCCCTGTCTCATAGCTAAAGTCGGTTGAAACCGACTGAATATTCAATCGTTGACAGCAGATTTCATGAGTCCATAAATAATAGTTTGGTGCAGTCCTCTTCAGAGGACTTTCGCTAGGAGACGGGGGTTTAAACCCCCGGCGGACTTAACGACTTAACGACAAATACCAAGCTAAATTCGGTTAAAACTGAGATTTGGCAGCATTCTCAATAGAGGGGTATTTGGGGGTTATTTGTGGGGTTGGGCGGGTTTATTTAACCTATCTGCAAACTTCAAAGACTTTGGCGAACCCGCCCCTACAGCTTTTTGAGAAGGGTGCAAAATTGAGCGGTAAAATCGACTGAAGATTCAATTATTTACAGCAGATTTAATGATCTCCATAAAAAAGAGTTGGGTGCAGTCCTCTTCAGAGGACTTTCGCTATGAGACGGGGGTTTAAACCCCCGGCGGACTTTGCTCTCTAGACAGGGATTTAAACCCACATCGGACGTAACAACTTAAAAACTCTTATTAACAACTATTCGCCTAGTCATTCCCATCCCCATCGGAGTTTTCCTCCCCACCCCGCAGTAAACAGCAAAATCAGCCAAAGCATTAATTTGCTTAATCGCTAAAGGCTCCACATCTCCCAAAATCCGATAACTAACCTCCCCAACCATGCCAACAAAATCGCTTTGATAGTTAGTCAATTTTTCACTTCGGATATTGACAAATGTCGAAAAAAGTGCATCGAAGGAAAGATCGGGAATGGCGATCGGGCTGTACTTATTCCAGCGACTGAGGAGACTATTAAAAACGCAATCTCTAGTAGGAATTACTGAATCAAATTTGCCCTGTCGAAAGGTAGTAGGAGTCGCAAAACTGAAGGCAATTAAACGATTAGTTTCGGAAGCTTGTTCGTACAGTTGAGAGTAAGTACAAGCATTAGCCCAAGGCTGATCTATTTGGGGCGTTCCGAGAATCTTAGTAATCATCAAATCGGCGGGGCCGAGATGCCACGGCTTCGAGGGATTGAGGTTCAGCCAAAGCTGAGTTAACTTGCCGAATAAAGTGTCATCAAGGAGAGTAATTCGCCACCAACAGAGGGTGTGTTCTGGAATCGGTTCTGTGTGTTCCCATTGCAGGAAATGGTGTTTTTTGAAAGGGCATTTTTTAGTTTGCAAAGGGCTGAGGGTGAAGGATTTTTGGGCGGCGGCATCGTGGAGGCGATCGCCGAGTTTTTTGTCAACCGAACTCACGAGGGTGAGGAAGAGGGCGTGCAGGTGTCTGCCGGTGAGGTATCCGGGGGGAATTGGGGCCAGGGGAAGGATGTTGAGGACTAGGCTGTGCGGCATAATTTAGATTACCCAGAATTCTTGATTGTCAGGACATTTTAAGGTAATGCCAGCGGAGGCGATCGCCAAAATTCCCGATAAACTCGGAAAGAATGTATATTCTTGTTCGTTAGCAAAGCTATCTTTGACCGTAATCGGATAGCATTCGATTCCTTGTTTTCTGAGTTTGAGAATTGCCCAGCGATTTTTGCGATGTTCTCGGACAATCACACCGGGCATTAAGGGCGGTGTAAGCTGGGAAATTAACGCTGTGGGACGGACGTTATCGCCGATCGTCCGTTCGATCGTACAATTTTTAAAAGCATAAAGTTTGCAAAGATAGTTGTTTGCAAAATCTTCTAAATCTGCAACTTGCAAGGCAAATTTTAGTCCGTAAGTTTCGGTGGCGCGATGGGTAAGCACAATCCCATTTTCATCGGACGCAAATTCAAAAAATCTCAGCAGGTGAATGGGATCGAGATTGGTTTCGCCGACTTCATCGAGTAAAAAGTTTTTGGGGTCATAAATCTTGACATTTTCAAACAAACTTTCTCGAAACTTGAAAATTGGCGCATAACTGGCTTTGAGAATTGTCGCGTATTCTTTCAACTCTTCGGCAACTTTTTGGTTTTTGCGGATTTTTTCCTCAACTAATTCGATTGACTTTCTCCCAGAATCAATTTCTTCCCAATCTTCGGGATAGTTTGCTTGCATAAAACTGATGACGCAGTTTTGACCACCTTTAATGTACTGCCACTCTTTTTGAATTTGTTTGATAGTAGATTTAGCCACATTTTCTGCACCTTGCAATACCTTCATCCGCCGCCGATAAGAATTCCAGTCTCGCTTGCCTCCCAAGACTATTTGCATGGTTTGATAAAGCTGCATAACTAAACTTGCTTCGGGCAATTTTTCCAGCAATGTTTCTAGTTCTAGTAAGGGTTTGGCAATTTCTAGAAAGGCTTCGGAACGCCAGTAAATGTCGAGAAAGGGACGCTTCATGCAGTCTAGACTTTCTAACATTTCCGTCAGGGTTTTGCGTCCACCGGAACAGTCAAGTTGTTCGATGCCTTGTTCCCACGCGCGATCGGGTAAATAGGCGATCGCCTCTGAAGGAATTTCGGTTTGCGTTTTCCCTAACACCCTTCCGACACGCCCGATGCGCTGCCAAAATGAAAAGCGATCGCGCGTGGAAAAAATCAACCAATCGAGATTTTGCCGGGGTGTTTCTTTCTCCCGATCGAAGTTGAAGCCCACATCGACGGTACTGGTAGCTAGAATCACTTGTTTTTGGGCGGCCAGCGGGCGTTCTTCCTTGGGTGTATCCCCCGTAATCCGCCCGCAGAAATCGGCAAATCCGCGATCGCGCAATCGATCCGAAATGCGGCCTAGGGTATCTTTGGCATCAAGAATTACTGCCCCATTTTGGTCAGGATTTTCTCTGAGTCGCCGCAGAACTTCTTGGACAATTTCTGCGATCGTAGTTTCTTTATCAACCTGCTTACGGATTTCTAGATTGACTTCAGTTTGAGAAGGACGTAGATAACTAATTTGACTTTTTCCATCGATTCGAGCAATTTTTACCCCATTTTTTCCTAAGACATTTAAGGCTTCTTCGCAAGCAGGTTCTGGCGTTGCCGTCAACAGAACAATTTTTCGATTGTACTGAAAGTAGCCAAACTCTTTAGATAAAGCGAGATAGAAAAACAAGCTAACTAATTGTTTGGCATCATATAGGTGAAATTCATCGAAAATTACAGTCGAGAAACTGCTGTAAAATTCACTGGCAATATTTCCGCGATCGAGATTATTGTAAGCAAAAAACGTCGCGTAGTAGAAAATATCCGGGTTTGTCACCAGCAAAATTGGTCTACCGCCACCGCATTCGGGAAAAATAGTTGCAGGTTCGCGCAAAACATTATAGATTTTCTCGCCAGAACGTTTCCCAACGCGATCGTCGGGCCAGGAATTGACTTGTCTAGCAGAAGCAGCTTTTACGATATGAGGTAAACTCGCATCCCGAACAAATTTTTCGGCGGCTTCAGTTTGCTGGTCAATTAAGGCATTTGTCGGTGCGATATAGATAGCATTGCGCTGAGAGTTGTGCAGCAAAACACTCAATCCGGCTTTGGTTTTTCCGGTTCCAGTCGGTGCGAGGTCGAGAATGATATCATTATTTTCGGACGCTTCATAAACATCGACTTGATGCTGCAAGGCTTGTCCCATAAATTCCAATTGTTTAGGCAATTGGGGACAGGCAGAAATGCTGGCTGGTTCGAGTTTAATTTTCAGATTATCCATTGTTATTTCCACCACAGAATTCAAGGTTAGCTGGGAGAATGAAATCACCGACTTGCAGCGCTTCACCGTGAAAAGAAAGATTTTTCAATAACGATGCGGGCGGTATCGAAATTAAGTCGAAAGCAAGGAGTTCGATATTTGCAGGTAAGTCGGCGGCGCTGAGATAGGTATTGCAGCGATAATCGCCCCTCGGAAGTTGCACAACATCGAGTTTTTTCACTATTTCAACGCGGACTTTGCTGGTAAATTTGCCGACGCGAATGTATTCGGGCAATTCGCGATCGCCAAATACTAATGTCTGAAACCGATTTCCCCGTTCAATTACTCGCAGTCGCCCGGTTTGGGGGAAGTTGCTAGGGCGATAGGTACTGGGTTTTTTCCCCGTTCTACTGAGGGGTAAATCTTCGCGCGCCGTTGCTACTCGGTTGTTGGTCATGGCATACCAATAGGAGTCAGAAAGGGCGTTAAACCGCTCAAATCGGAAGGATAAAGTGCCGTCAGCCGGCCATGCGGGGAGGATGTAGCTATTACCGGAAAGGGGCGTTAAATCTTCTATATACCGAGGTCTGCTCGTATCTTGTCCGGTGAGGCGATAGGGCGATCGCGCCCAGCCTAAAGCATAGGCTAGTGCATAATTGCCGATCGCCCCTTCGGTATAATAAGTATCAGACAATTCCCGCGAGGCAAAAAACACGGGCTCGGCGCACCAAAGTTCGACTAAGTGTGCGGTTTTATAGGCAATTATCGAAGCGGAAGAAGTTCGGGAAAGTTCTAATTGCGGCATGGTAGAGATTAATTCAAACGATTAAATAAACGCAAATCCTGTACGGGCAAGTTCACCCCTATCCTTTAAATTGAGGATATTTGTAAACCCGCCCCGACACAGGGACAAGATTTATGATTCCTCCGATTTTTTACCTCGCCCTTTAGTCTTGTTTTCAGTTTTCACTTTGCGCCAAGGTGCGTAGGATTCATCCAAGCGTTTGAGGAATGTTTCTTGTTCCGGTAGCGACCAATGGCGATCGACATCGGCAATCAGCGCGTCACATTCGGCTGGGGAAAGCTGCATCGAAATACCTCGTTTATTTCTCCAACTGCCGATTATTTCCTGAGTTGCATCTACTAAAGATGCGGTTTTTAAAGGATGTTCGATGGCGGTATTTTGGGCTTTCAGCTTGTCATAAACCCCTTGTACTAATTCCAGAGAACTCGGCAGTTCAGCAATACCACCAAATACACCGAGAATTTGATTGTCCATGCGCCCGACGCGGCTGGAAACTGCACCGTAACGAGTGGTTAATAAAATGTTGCCGAGAGTGTAGCGCAGTTCGTCAGCGGTGACATCTTTGAGGGTGACAATATCGAGGAAGTGAACCCCAGGTTTGATGTATTCGCTGGTGTTGAGGGCAGTCGAAGCGTTACCCTTTTCATCGCGCATAGTTCCGGTTTCAAAGATAGCATTGATGGTGCGATCGGCAATTAGTTCTGTCGAATGCAACACGCTAAACGCATCCTCTGTCCACACCCGGCTTTTTTGCGCCCCTTCTCCCCCCGCTGCGAAGCCGTAGAGGAAGCAATCAACGCACATTTCACAAGGCGCATTGGTATTGAGAGCACAAATTGCATCAGTTTTTGGTGCCGTGTAGAGAAGATTTTGCGATCGCAAAAACTCTCGTCCTTTCCGCCTTTCCGGGGCAACTTGTTTGCGTTTTGTCATCACCAACCGAGGAATTGATTCGGTATCTTTAATGCCAGCTTGCACGTATTCACTACACATCGGTTCGCCCGTTCCCTCTGTCCGAAAAATGGTTTCCGATTGCGTGGTACGAAGGACAACAATCCCAATGGTGCGGCCTTTGGGGAAGTTTTCGTAGCTGGGTGCGAGGAAGGGTTGCAATTTTGCGATCGACATTTTGTATTCTCCTAGTTGTTTGCAGATGTGGTTGCAGATTCGGTTTTAGATGTAGATTCAGATTCGCTTTTAGACTTAAGTTCTTGACGCGCTTCTTGTAAAAAGAACAAGTAGGCAGCTTCGAGGGTCTTGCTATCAGTTAGCAGTCGTTCGGGACGCGAGTGATAAACCTCCTCAAATAGTTGTTTCAAAACTTGATAAAACTGCTTGACTTGTTCGTATTTTGTTGCACCCACGCCGTGTTCTCGAATGCGATCGAGACGGTTGTGATATTGCTGCACTAGGGCGGCAAATACCGTGTCCCAATCCATATGAGATTTGCGCGATCGCACAGCTTTGATAAATTCCGAAAACGGCTCTGTTTGGGCAGTGCGGCGGAAGGAACTGCCCCGCAACTTGGCAGATTCGGCAATGTGTGCGACTTGCTTGAGATAGCTAGAAACGCGATCGTGTTCTTCTGACATGAGACTCCTGAGTAAAGTATTCAAAGGTTCTTTTATCCGAGACCAAATTGCCTCCAAATTGGGGTCATCTTGTTCCCGCAGCAGCCAGCGCAGCAGGACGTAATAGAAACTTAACGGACGAGTTGCTGCCCGCGCCAAGTCATACAAACAGTCATCTTTTTTCTGAATACTTGCCACCGAAATAGCTAGCTTTCCGATACAGCGCAGCCGTTCTAAAACTTGCTCGGCCGTGACTGCAGTGCGCCTTTCTTCCTTGGATAAATGACCGTTTCGCCGATACTGGCCGCTGCCTAATAGTGGCTGCAAAGATGACGGAATTCCCTCAACTTTTCCGAAGAAATCCCAAGTTGGTTCGACTTCCAGATTGGCATCCAAAACAAAGGGAAAACCCAACTCAAATTCCAAACTCATTTGCAACGCCAATCTGAGCGATTTTAGCAACGCCACCGAGTTATTAACTTCTCCCCACAGCACGGGAATTGTCACCGTTGAGTTGACAAAATCAGGACGTTTTGGCAGTGCCAACCCAACCATTTTGTTGGATTGAAAAACCATCTCGTTTTCGCGGTAAAGTTTAATTTCGTCAACTGTTACTGTCCCATCTTCATTCTTGGCTGCGGTATTTCTCAGAAAATTTTGCCAAATTGTTCTGAGCTCAACACTCGATCCTTTTGGCAGGGCAAAGTGAAGATATAGCGGGTCTTGTTTGACAGAGTTCGGGAAATTTGCACCAACTGCCATCAACTGATAACCTAATGCCGATAAGTTATCGGCCCGCCGTTTGGGTTCAGCAATCATGCCGCCGGGAAGACGATTGGAAAAAGCTTGGACTTTGGTTCCCGGTGGCATTTTTGGGGAACTCAATTCGCCGATTTGTAGCGATGTCGTCCCCAAGGAACAGCGCTGGCGCGGGTTAGCTTCAATGTAGGCTGTGAGTTCATTAAAGCCTTGCCAATTGGCTGGTGTGGAAAAGTTGAGCAGTTGCCGAACGGCATTTACCAATTCTTCAGATACGTCTATCTCTTCGGCTTTGCCGCGCAGTTGAAATGAGTCTTCTAAGGCGGCAAATACCTTTTCTAACATCTGTTCGCGATCGCCCTCAATGGATTTGGCCGCAAACAAACAGCGTCCGTACTGCGCGTTGAACGGTTCCAATGCTGCCCGCTGTTCTGGGGATAATCCGACTTGCGTTGCAATTCGATCCCAAACCTCCTTGGGGCTGAGTTCGGCGGCCCGATAGCTGAGGTAAGCGGTTTTTAGTCCTTCAGAAATGGCAAATTCATCGGCATTGGAAACTGGATGCAAGCCGACAGCAGCGGCAGCGGTAACGGCATTTTCTCCAGCATCTCCGCCATATTTTTCAATATCCTTGGCGACTTTTTCGACTTTGTAACCGCTGGCTTTTTTTAGCAGTAACTTATCTACTTCGTCTAAAGTTGCTTCGGGATTTTGTTGGATGGCTTGCGGGTCGATTTTGATGCCGTCTTTGGTGGCGTTGACGAGTTGTTCGACGTTGCTGCTAAAGACGCGATCGATCTTTTTTTGCCATTGTCGAGCAATAATTGGGCTTAAATCGCCGTCGGGAAAGGCTTCTCCGACAAAAATTTGACCGTTGGGATCGATCGCGAGAGTATGCAAATTGCGATCGTGCAAAACCTCTTCACAAGCTGACAGCAACAGCGAAGTTAAATAACCTCGGTCTTCGGAAAGAGTGACATGAAACAACTTACTGTCACGCTGCAATGCAACGGTTAACTCGGTTTCAACTTTGCGAATGCGCTTATTTTCCTCAATTCCTAAGTCAAATAAGTCGCCCCCAATCAACATCGCAGCCCAACGTTTGATGTTGGGGTCTTCGGGCAAAAAGCGTGTTCCATCGCTGGCGCTGTGGCCGGAATGGCGTTCTATCAGGCGGCGGACGAGTTCGAGTTCGGACTCGGTTTGGGCGAATTGGGCAACGCAGGCGCGATCGAGTTGTTGTAGCAAAAAAGGGCGATCGCGTGCCAAGGTCTTAACATTGCGTCCGTCGTCTGCCAGCTTATTCAAATCGTGAACGGCAGTCGCGGCCAGAATACAAGCGCGTTTGTCATCGGGAACTCCGGCAATTTTGCTAACCGTTAAAACGAACTGACAAGCCGAATCGAGGTGTTCGGCAAGGGTGCGTCCTTGGCGAGTGCCGTACTGTCCGTGATTGGTATGCAGTTGGTAAAGTTTGGGACGAACTTCCCTAAAGTAGCGGTGGTCTAAAGTTTGAGGTTCTTCGTCAAAAAGCAGACTTTTTAGTGACATAATTCGCCCTCATAAGTTCATCATTTTTTAGATTAATTACTATTTAGCTATTATTCTCTCTAAGAGAATCTAGATAATTAGTGACTTGCCGTTGATAAATCGGGTATTTATGCAATACAATATCGATCGCTTGATGCACTTTGACAGGATCGATTTCGTCATACAGATGTACCAGACGGTTACGCAAAACACCTGATTGAGATAAGATGCTAGCTAACTCCGCTGTTATGATGCCACAGTTGCTAACTTCTATAAAAACATCAAAGTTGCTATTCGGTTGCTGGACTTCTAATCGCTTGAGCAAATATCGATTGACATCAATTGCAACTTGAATAATCAGTTGCAACAATCGTTCTATAATTAACTGCTTTCCCCGATCGCTAAGATATTCTTCTAAAGAAATTGACTCAAAAGAACTTAAACTCTCTAGATAGTCTGTCATAAAATCCAGCTTAGCTAAGACGATCGCAGGCTCAATCTCCTTCATACTCCCCTCCTTTGCAACGAAACCTCGATTTTTTGTCGCAGATTCTGACGCAGCACTTCTAATTCTGCATCAGTCATCAAACATTGTTGTTTAAAAGCTTCAAATTGACCTAATTCTGTTTCGTACAGTAAAATTCCATCTCGCGCCACAAAATGAGCAATTAGCGACGAACAGCGATGTAATTCCACAACATCAATTTCATCACTATTGATTCCAAAAACTTGACCCAAAATTCCTGGAACTTCAAACCAAGAAAATCCCCGGTCTTGGCAATATTCTTGTCTAAAATTTTCATCGTAAAGTGCGGCAAAATCCCAATCACTTTTTGGGTGAGTATCGCATCTGGCACGAGAACCAAACAGAATTAGCATTTTGAGGTAAGGAATTTGTTCGGGAAGTTGTGAAGCAATTTCCTGAAGTTCTGTCAGCGTTGGGGAAATTTGGAGCATGGTTAACTTGTGTAGGGTAAACAAATTCGAGGACTAGGACAGATAAATTTTTATAGTCATAATAAATTGTCTCTAGCACTCTATCTTTACAGGGGTAGAAGGAGAAAAATTCCCTCCAATCCCCTGACAAAATAGCATTACATCCTATTATTGACGTTCAGCAACAATCGGTTGCGTGCTACTGCCGACTCAGGCGACGTTTCTCAAATTCAGTCCTGAACGCATAAAACCAAAGAAACCGGGTTTTTTACTCGAACTGTCGGCTAGAACAAAGGATTTTCGTAAAAAAACCCGGTTTCTGACTACCATGCGTCCAGGACTGAAATTTATAGCCTTCGTTATCTCTGGGATGTTTGTACTTGCACTAAAATTATATTTACATTGAAAACCCAATCTGTCAAGTGTGCAAGTACAATTTATTTAATGCCCCGCAAAAAAGAGACAATTACACTTTCAATTCCGGCCGGAACCAAGGAACAGCTAGAGGCGATCGCCCTTCGCCTCGGTATCTTATGGGGAAAAAGTCCCAGTGTGTCTGGGTTACTGGTCGCGATCGCCCAACAAAAAATCGAAGTGGGCGAACCCTTTACCCTCAATTCAGTGCAGGTACAATCCTTGAACAAAGCCGTCAAATTCCTCAACGACTCTGGCGAAGTCGAAGCCGCCCAGATCGTCATGGCATTACTTTTGGACAAAGCCAATCTGGAAACCCCTTTCCGGCAAAAGTTGCTCGAACAAGTCAACCAAACTGCCGAAGCGTGGCGGATTCGACTCAATCAACTGATTGACGATCACCAACCGTTCAGGCTGTTTTACCAGTCAGGCAAAGACAAATTGAGCGAATTTACTGCCCGCAGTGCCAAAATTCGCCTCTACGACAAGCGCCTGTACCTAGAAATCTGGTGCGACGATGCCGATCCCAGAGAAATCCCGGAATTAGCTCACAATCGGTGTTTGCGTTTGGACAAGATTGTTAACTTGCTACCTGCCAGTGAAAATTGGCGCGAAACCATAGACTATTTGGAAGTACACTTACACTTTTCAAGGGGATTGGCTGGGAACTATGAATCCAAACCGGATGAAGATGTGGAAAATGAAATGGTGGGAGACGTGCGCCATGTAGTGAAGCGGGTATCCAGCCGATTCTGGCTGTTCCGAGATGTGCTGCGGTACGGCAAAGACTGCGTGATTGTCTCGCCCCAGAATGTGCGCGATCGCTTCCAACAAGAACTGATCGCCCTCTGCCGCCAGTACAACCTGGAAATCCGCGATTAGATCAAAAAAAAGCAGCCTGTAAAGGCTGCTTTGACAAATAAACCGTTGTTGAGTTAGAGGAGAAAACTTTAAATCGAATTCAAATTACTGCTGTTTCAACTCCTGCCTGAGTTTCCACTATTTTTATCTACCGCTGACTCACCTTGCCTTCAGAACAAAACTTCAAATCCCGATTAGAATGCTGCTGAAAGTTCGTTGACTACTTGGACTCGGCCTCTGAGCACCGCCCGCAACAAGCGGTTGACACAGCCTCTGTCTTCATCATTCAGAGAGTCGTCGAAGGTGGCGGCCATCAAACCGTAGCGATCCGCCAGAGTCAAAACGCCTGTATCGGTTACAGAAGCGAGGATTTCAGAGATAGCGCCGGGGAGGAGTTGTACGGGGTGCATGGCAGTGCGGTTGAATTCGATATATTTATCATCTTCTGGTTTCCTCAAAAGCTCAGTGATATTAATGAGGCCGCGAAGGTGATTGTCAGGGGTGAAAGCAAGTGATCCGAGTAGAGTCAAGTTGTGACTTGGGTCACAGGGCGATCGCCCGACAGCTTAAAACCCACCTCTGGCAGATGCGCCCATACCAGCGGAATTTATACATTGGGTATGATTTCTAAATGAGTTCCACCCTTACCCCCGTACTGAAAATGCTTGATTTTCTCAATCCCATCTTGGGCCGCAAGCCCGATCGCATCAAAGCCAATGTGGAAATATATACTTGGCAAACCTGTCCCTACTGCATCCGCGCCAAAACTTTGCTGTGGTGGAAAGGCGTAAATTTCACGGAATACAAAATTGATGGCGACGAAGCGGCTAGAAAAGCAATGGCCGATCGCGCTAACGGACGGCGCAGCGTACCCCAAATTTTCATTAATAAGCAACACGTAGGCGGCTGTGATGATATTCACAAACTTGATGCAGAAGGAGAGTTAGATTCGCTGCTAGCTCAACCAGCAGTTTAAACTGAGATATTGCAGCATTTCCCGGAACAGGCAAGATGCCTGTTCCACAAAGTGTGAATTTTCTGCTTGTGGGGCGGGATCTTCGGCCCGCCCGCGAAAGGCTTATTGACAAAAGTCCTTACTAGGAACCTTGAGCAAATTTACCTAAATTATCTTGCCGCCATTTAGCATCGGCGCGCCTGTCTGTTTGCACTTCTAAGACGCGAATCCCGCTATTTGGCAAAAAACTTAATTTTTGTTTGAACTGTTCCCAATCCTCAATTACCTCGTGTTCCCCGCCGTAAGTTGCACACAACTGAGCAAAATTGATATCCTGCGGCGTGGCAAAAAACTCTTCAAAGGGCGGGTCAAATTTGGCAACTGGCAACATTTCAAAAATTCCGCCACCGTTGTTATTAATTAATATGATTGTCAAATGACCGACAAATTTATTTTTAATTAAAAAACCGTTTGTATCATGCAAAAGTGTTAAATCGCCTGTTAGCATGATGCTGCTTTGATTGCGGTGAGAAACTCCCAAAGCTGTTGATAATGTGCCGTCTATACCGTTAGCGCCGCGATTGAAAAACGGTTTTATTTCTAAGTTGTTTGGCTTCCAGAAAAACTCGACATCTCGGACGGGCATACTGTTGGCAATAAATATCGGTGTTCCAGGTGGCAAAATTTGGGAAAGCAGCCAGGAAACTTTGGGCTCGATTATGTGGTTAATTGCTGATATTTTTTGGTCTATTGTTTGTCTGACTTGGATTTCGGTGTTGCGCCAAAGTTGGAGGTATTCGTTTGAGGGAGAGGTTTGAACCCCCCCTAACCCCCCCTTGTTAAGGGGGGGGACAAGAGTTGACTCGCCCTTGTTTAGGGGGGGGATTTGAGTTGATTCCCCCTTGTTTAGGGGGGGGATTTGAGTTGATTCCCCCTTGTTTAGGGGGGGGATTTGAGGGGGGATATTAGTGGTAGCAGGGGCTCGCTCCCCCCCTAACCCCAGGGCTGTTTCATTCTCTGTAGGGGCCGTGCCCCCGTGCCGGCCCTCTTGGTCTGATCTGCCGATCGAATCCTCTAGATCGGGGGTAGGCACGGGGGCACTACCCCTACAAAATTCATGTTTTTCGGGAGAATGAAACAGCCCGGCCCCTAACCCCCCCTTGTTTAGGGGGGGGATTTGAGGGGAGATATTAGTGGTAGCAGGGGCTCGATCCCCCCCTAACCCCCCCTTAATAAGGGGGGGGACAAGAGTTGACTCGCCTTTGTTCAGGGGGGGGACTTGAGTTAATATAGTTGCGAGATTAGTTGCGAGGTTTTCTACGGAGGTTCGCAGGTGAATTGTTTGGCCGTGTAGGGGATCGAAGTTGTGGTGGCTGGGGTCGATTATGTAGCGTTTTGGTTGGGTTTTGTTTAGCCAGTTTCGCAGTTCTTTGCTTGTGGGTAAGTCTCCGATTTGAATGGCGATTTCTGGGGTTAATTTATCTGCTAGTTCGCGGTTTCGCAGGGTTAAATCGTAGGTGGAAATTAGATGGGGGTTTAGTTGGGCGTAGTTTCTGACTGGGGATAGTCCTTCTGCTAAAACGGGCCAGTTTAAGGATTTGGAAATTTGGCCGATCGCACTACAGTATTTTTCGGGAAATTGAGGCTGTGCAACGCCTGCAATAATTATCCCTTTGCTGCACTTTTGCCATTTTTGAATTAGGGAGTCAATAACTTGTATTGTGGTACGGGCATCTTGCCCGTCTCTTGTTGTGGTACGGGCATCTTGCCCGTCTCCTGAAATTGGCAGGCAAGATGCCTGCCCCACAATAGAGCTTTCTCCGGCAAAAATTGGTTCTAATCCTGCAAAGAAATCTTCGGGATTAAATTGTGTTTCTAAAGCTTCTACAGCTATGTCTGGAACGGGTACAAGCGGGTCGCGGAAGGGGATGTTGAGGTGGACGGGGCCGGGTGTTGGAAATTGCGATCGCTCCCAAGCATACACGATCGTCTGCCGCAGATAGTCTAGCATTCCTCTGGACGCAGAAGGTATCGCTAATTCGGCTTGCCAGTTGGGATAATTGCCGTATATTTTCACTTGGTCGATCGCTTGTCCGGCGTGACAGTCCCGCAGTTCCGGAGGTCGATCGGCTGTGAATATTAGCAGCGGAATTCGACTTTCTCTCGCTTCTATTATCGCAGGATAAAAGTTGGCGGCAGCGGTTCCTGATGTACAAATTAGTGCTGTTGGTAAACGGGATTTTTTGGCAATTCCTAATGCAAAAAAGCTGGCTGAACGTTCGTCAAGTATGGGAATAGTTTCTATTTTGTTGTTCAGGGCAAAAGCTATTGTTAGCGGTGCCGATCGCGAACCGGGACAAATCACGGCGGTAGTTAATCCCAACCGATGCAAAGTTTCTGCTAATATTGAACACCAGAGAGTGTTTGTGTTGCGAAAATCAATCATTTTTCTAATATATTGCTAAACTAAAGCATTTAAAAGTGCCTGCAATTTGAGCTGAATTTCTGCTAGTTCTTTTTCGGGTTCGGAACCCGCCACAATACCAGCACCAGCATAAAGTATAGCCCGATCGCCATCGATTAAAGCCGATCGAATGCCGACGGCAAATTCGCCGTTGCCGGTGCGATCGATCCAGCCGAGGGGTGCTGCATACAAAGAGCGATCGCAGCTTTCGCAGGCGCGAATTTGCTGTAGGGCAATATCTCTCGGTACGCCCGCCACCGCTGGCGTTGGATGCAGTTGAGCTAAAATCTTTAATAAATGAATATCACGGGGAATTCTAGCCCTTATGGGTGTCCACAAATGCTGAATGTTTGACAGTTGCAGCAGCCTGGGAACCGGGGAAAAGTCGGGATTGATACTGAGACTCGACAGGCGATCGACTATAAAATCAATTACAACTCGATGTTCTCGAATATCCTTTTCGCTGTTGAGTAAACCTTTGCCTAAATTCGCATCTTCCGCTTCATTTTTCCCCCTCGGTGCCGAACCAGCTAAGGCATCTGTTACTAACTCATTTTTGTGAATGCTGATTAAGCGTTCTGGACTGGCACCGATAAAATTTTGACCTTGGCCGTTACTGGTGGAAAATACGTAGCAACCGGGATAAGTAAGGCGCAAGTTATTTAAGGAATCTATTAAACTAAAAGGGGTTTTGGAAATGACATTTATTGCTTGGGACAAAACAATCTTACTGAAATATTGAGACTCAATCAATTTTAAAGCAGATTTGACTGATGTTTTAAAGTGAGTGGCATCGTTCACAGGGATTTGTTTTAAAAAGATCGAACTGTTTCTAAGAGAAGTTATTTTTTTGTAAGAACTCGACGCAATTTTATCAAAATCTTGCCAAATATTATCCGTAATAATCTTAATATTTAAATCTCGGTGAATGATGGCATTTGCCACCAGTGTGCAGCTATCTTTCAGGCGAGTAATCTGCCATTTTGGTAAAAATACGGTGCCAGGGGGAAAGTAAGAATTGGTGGCGACATTCTCATCGAAAAAAGCAAAGCTACAAAAAAAGTGCGGCCCCCTGAAGGGCAAGCGTTCTGTACCGATGGTAATTGTTCGGGCAAGACAAGATTGAATAAAATTTTGAGCGAGGGTAAATCGATCGCTTCCGGCTACTGTTAAATGGATAGCCGAATCTAGGGCGGCGATCGCAAAACTGTTGCCGGAAATCGGGTCTCTTTTTTCAAAGTAAAAGTGCCGCTGGCCAGGTTCGGAAATCTCTTGAAGTACAACTAGCGGATCGACGGGGGCAATCTCCTGAGAAATACTAACTATCTTTGTTTGATCTTTTTCGGTTAAAGACTGCTGGCAATCTAACAGAAACTGATGCAGTTGATTGCGGTCTTGTAAAAGATTAGCGCGGTGCGGTATTACTGTCATGAAAGCGAGAATAGCAGATTTGTCAGAAAGAGTGCGGTTTTGTCCCGCTAGAACCCCTATTTCGATCTAAGCACGGGAGGGCGATCGCAAAACATGACCTTTCGAGTTTCCCGGAAAGTTTGGGCTCAGCGGCGGGGCGAAAACAGACTATCGCGCGATCGATCGAAACATTTAGACATAAAACTTTAAGATTGAGCGACTAAATCTCGACTCTCATGCGATCGCCCCCGCAGAGGTTTGCAGACGGGCATTACCGGGCGCGCGATCGCCCGCAAAGCCTCTCAAGGGATGCCCCCCGCGCACTCAACCCGATACAGAGTAGAGTTTCTTCACCAATAAAATTGTAAAATTACTACGCTGCTATCAATTGCATCAAGTTTGTGTAATGACAACAAAGTTAATTGAACGTTCAAATAGTAAATTGTGGCTGGCGGCAATCAAGCCGCCCATGTACAGCGTTGCGGTGATTCCTATTTCCGTAGGAACAGCAGTTGCTTTTGCCGAAACTCAAACGATTAATTCGTCAATTTTTTCGACTTTTTTAATGTCAGCCATTTTGATTATAGCATGGCTGAATCTCAGCAATGATGTATTTGACTCGGAAACAGGCATCGATAAAAACAAAGCGCATTCCCTAGTTAACTTAACCGGAAATAAAGCTTTAATTTTCGGGCTGGCCAATCTGTTTTTAGCAGTCGGAGTGTCTGGAATCTGCGCCCTAAGCTGGTGGCAAAAAGACCCAACAGTAATTTTGCTAGTAGTTTTGTGCTGTGCTCTGGGCTACACTTATCAAGGGCCTCCGTTTCGTCTTGGCTATCAAGGTTTGGGGGAAATAATCTGCTTTTTCACCTTTGGGCCGCTAGCCTTCGCCGCTGCTTATTACAGTCAGACTCAAACTTGGTCTGCCACTAATTTGGCGGCTTCGGTTATCGTGGGAATTACTACGAGTATCATCTTATTTTGTTCCCACTTTCATCAAATTGCGGATGATTTGGCGGCGGGTAAAAAATCGCCAATTGTGCGACTCGGTACAAAGAAAGGTGCCCAGTTGTTGCAGTGGTTGTGCGGCAGTGTATATGCTTTGACTGTGCTATTTGTGGCTTTGGGAATGTTCCCAATTTGGACGCTGTTGATTTTTGGGAGTTTGCCATTTGCGATCGACCTTTGCCGCCATGTCACAGACTATCACGACCAACCTGCAAAGGTGAGCAACTCTAAGTTTATCGCAGTTACGCTGCATTTTTCGAGCGGATTGCTGCTGGCGTTGGGCTTTGGTTTGTAGATCGGGCGATCGAGAATTCCGGTAGACTGGAGGTATGGTTTGCTAAGTTGAGGGAGTTGGGGGAGTTGGCAGAGTTGGGCGACTTCTCACAATCTTCTTTAATTCAGCAATCCGTACCTCACATTGAATCGTAAGAAAGGAGAATCAAAGCATGAGTACGCAAACAGAAATCGGCAAAATTATGAGTTTAGAAGAAATTTTTAGCCTATATCCTGATGAGTGGGTACTCATCGTCAATCCTCAATTAGATGAAGAATTAAACGTGATTCGAGGTGAAGTTTTAGCCCATGCAACAGAACGCGATGAAATTTACAGTAAGCTTTCCTTAAGGAAGGGAAAATCTGTAGCCATAGAATATACTGGATCGATACCTGACAACATAGCAGTGATGTTGTGAGAAAATGACCAAATTTAATAATTATCACTTTCACTATTTTTTAAGTGGTCACAAGAATCAGCAGACAATTTTATTTTTGCATGGATTCACGGGCAACAGTCAAGATTTTAGCCGCGTCATTTCCTTACTATCTAAAAATTACTGCTGTCTAGCAGTTGACCTTCCGGGTCACGGAAAAACTAGAGTCAGCGGCGACGAAAGTTGCTACAATATATCAAATACAGCCCAAGCATTGATACACTTATTAGATGATTTACAAATAGACAAATGTTTGTTGTTGGGCTATTCAATGGGCGGGCGATTGGCACTTTACATGACATTACATTTTCCAGAAAGATTCGAGAAAGTAGTGTTAGAGTCAGCTTCTCCGGGATTGAAGACAGAAAAAGAGCGATCGCACCGCCTGCAAGCCGATTTACAGCTAGCACAAAAGCTGGAAAATAGCAACATTAAAGATTTTTTATTAAACTGGTACGAGATCCCTTTATTCAAATCTTTAAAAAATTCTCCCAACTTCGACCAACTCATAGAAACCCGCTTAGCAAACAATCCCTTAGAATTAGCCAAATCACTCCGCAATATGGGAATCGGCAACCAGCCCTCTCTCTGGGAAAAACTCGCACAAAATCCAATACCTCTCCTCTTGCTAGCGGGAGAATATGATGATAAATTTACAACCATAAATACCGAAATGGCCAGCTTGTGTCCGGCCGCTACTCTGGAAATTGTACCAAAAGCTGGCCACAATATCCATTTTGAAAATATTGATCAGTTTCTCGCTGTTGTGAGACAATTTTATGATTAACTAAAAAACCAATGCTTTATCAATTCGAGTTTCGCACTTATCAGCGAAAATTTAAGCGCCCCTTGCGAACAAGTCACGGCATCTGGGATATTCGCGAAGGAATTATCCTGCGAGTTGTGGATGAAAATAATCAAATTGGTTGGGGAGAAATTGCTCCTTTGAGTTGGTTTGGTTCGGAAAGTTTTGAGCAAGCTTTAGATTTTTGTCACCAGTTGCCAGGTAATATTTCATCAGAGATGATTTTTGCTATTTCGGCCCAATTGCCGGCTTGTCAATTTGGCTTTGAGTCAGCACTATCAAACTCTAGATCCCCCTTAACTAAGGGCGGGCACGGGGGCACCGCCCCTACTAAGGGGGGGACAAGAAATATTCTTAAAGTCCCCCTTATTAAGGGGGATTTAGGGGGATCTAGACTTCGCATAAAATCGACATTGATTGCGGGTTCAGTCTTAAGAAGTCACCAATCGAGAAAGGGAGGGAGAAATATTCTCAAAGTCCCCCTTATTAAGGGGGATTTAGGGGGATCTAGACTTCGCCTAAAATCGACATTGATTGCGGGTTCAGTCTTAAGAAGTCACCAATCGAAAGAGGTTGGGAATGAGGAAGAAAAAAATCGGTTCAGCGGTTTATTGCCAGCAGGTGAAACAGCTTTGCAGGCTTTGCAAGTGCTTTGGTTAGAGGGATATCGGACGTTTAAATGGAAAATTGGTGTTGCTGCAATTGAACAAGAATTAAAGATTTTTCAGCAGCTAATCCAAGCAATACACAATTTGTGCGATCGCGAAAAAGCATTTTTGCGGTTAGATGCCAACGGGGGACTCAGTTACTCCCAGGCTAAAACATGGCTGGAAGCTTGCGACAAGGTAAAAGCAACTCCCGACTTTTCCGCAGACATTGAATTTTTGGAACAGCCGCTGCCGGTAACACAGTTTCAGGAAATGGTAGAATTGAATGCTATTTATGCAACTGATCTCGCCCTTGATGAATCTGCTGCCAACCTCGATCGCATCCAAGAGTGCTACAGCCAAGGCTGGCGGGGCATTTTCGTCATTAAACCTGCGATATGCGGTTCCCCATCCCAACTGCGAAAATTTTGTAAAACTCACAATATAGACGCTGTTTTCTCATCAGTATTTGAAACCGAAATCGGCAGACAAGCAGCATTAAATTTAGCAACCGAATTGTCTTTAAATAATAGAGCACTCGGCTTCGGCACCGATTCCTGGTTCGATGACAATCATTCGATTTTAGATTTTAGATTTTAGATTTTAGATTACTCCTGGGGTTCAGAAACCGGGTTTTTTACGAAAAGACCCGTTGCAGCCGACAAATTCGGTAAAAAACCCGGTTTCTTTGTCGGAGTGCGTAACTCCTGTAATTGTTTTGAATCGAGAAACTTGGTGAAAGCATCTATGGCAACAAATCTAACAGTAAATATCCTGGATATCGCGGATCGCTTGCCCGATGATTGGCTGATCGGTTGTGACAGTCGCGAATTTGCCCGAATTGTCGATCGGCTATTTCAAGAAATAACCCAAAATCCCGCACAAAAAACACCCCCAAAAATTTGCATCGCAGAACCAGAACCAGTGCAATTTCTGGCAAGTTTCACCGCCGCCCGCGCCGCCAAATGCCCGATTTTTCTCTGCAATCCCAACTGGGTAAAACAAGAATGGCAACAAGTCTTTGATTTAGTCCAACCCGACTTAATTTTGGGACAATACCCGCTTCCCAACAATCCCCATATCCCAGTCCCCGAAGGCGAACTTCGTTTGTATAGCCGCGAATTCCATTCGCCGACTAAAAGCGGTTCTGATACGATTATGATTCCCACCGGCGGTTCTTCAGGAAAAATCCGTTTTGCCATCCACACTTGGGAAACACTAACCGCATCAGTACAAGGTTTTCAACAATATTTTCAAGTTGACAAAATCAACTCGTTCTGCGTTTTGCCATTATACCACGTCAGCGGTTTAATGCAATTCATGCGATCGTTTACTACCGGAGGAAAACTCGCTATTCAGCCATTTAAACAATTAGAAAATGGTAAAATATGCGACATCGAACCAGAAGAATTTTTCATTTCTTTAGTTCCAACTCAACTGCAACGGCTGTTGCGGAACCCAGATACAGCTAATTGGCTTGGACGCTTTCGTGCCGTACTTTTGGGTGGTGCTCCCGCTTGGCCGGAACTTTTAGAAACAGCTAGAAACTATCAAATTAAATTAGCGCCTAGTTACGGCATGACAGAAACCGCCTCGCAAATTGCTACACTAAAACCCCAAGATTTTCTCGCTGGCAATAACAGTTCCGGTCAAACTTTACCCCATGCTAAAATAACGATTCGCAGTGCAAAAGGTGATATTTTGTGTTATAATAAAATCGGCAATATTGCGGTAAATGCTAAATCTTTGGCGTTGGGTTATTATCCTGAACAATTTGGCGATCGCCAATACTTCCAATTAGATGATTTAGGATTTTTTGATAAAAATAACTACTTAAATATCGTCGGACGCAGCAGCGACAAAATTATCACGGGCGGAGAAAATGTATTTCCGGCGGAAGTTGAAGCCGTTGTGCGATCGACTAATTTAGTTGCGGATATTGCTGTAATTGGCTTGCCCGACAAAGATTGGGGTCAAGTCGTTACAGCTATCTACGTTCCCGCTAATTCCGAAGTTACTGTCAAAAATCTGCAAGCGGCAATAGAAGATAAGTTGAGCAAGTTTAAGCGACCGAAATATTGGGTGCTCGTGGAACAATTGCCGCGCAATTCTCAAGGCAAAGTCAATCGAAAACAATTGCAAGAAATTGCGATGTGTCATCGCCGGTGAATCGATAGAATTAACCGGATTTGACAGTAATTCCTGTAGGGCGGGTTCACCAATATCTACAACACCAGCGAGAAATCTCACAAACCCGCCCCGCCCAATTCCCAATTGCCAATTACGACAAACCTAATAGCCTTCTCGTCCTCTCCGCTTCTTGTCTTTGAAAATCTACAAACTTCAACATTCGGTAAAGTACCTCTATTTGGGGCAACTTAATACCTGCTTGCTGCGCCACCCGTATCGGATTACCAAAAATTGCCTCAACTTCCAGGGGCCGCGATTCATCATAATCGATTTTCATGCTCGTGCGGTAAGGCTTCATTTTCTGAGTGTAGTCGAGCATATGTGGGATAAAGTCATCGGGAATAATGCGATCGCAACTTTTGGCCCCTGCTACCACTTCCCCCATGATTTCCTCAACTAAAATCAGAGTATCGGGATTAGCCATCAGTTCGTCAGTTCTCGCATCCAACAATACAGACAGCCCGTTATAAGGAATATTCCAAACCAGCTTTTTCCACCTTGATAATAGCAAATCTTCGCTCATTTTAATAGGAATATGAGCACGTTTAAAATCCTTAGCAATTTGGTGCAATCTATCAGTAATACCGATTGCTTTGTAGTCTTGGGCATATTCTCCCAGGGTGATAGTGCCGTAATCTAGGTGGCAGATGTGACCGGGCCCAACTTTATAAGAACACAAAAAACACAGCCCGCCAACCACTCGTTCTGCACCAACAATTTTAGCTACTTCCGGTTCGACATTCAATCCGTTTTGCAATACTAAAACCGCGCCGTTATCCTTTAATAAAGGAGGCAAAATTTTGGGCAACAAGTGATTTTGAGTTGTTTTCAGCGCTACAATTACTACGTCGCACTGAGGCATTTTGTGCGCGTCGTGGTAGGCGCGGACGTGGGGGAGGGTGAAGTCGCCTTCGGGAGACTCGACAATCAAACCCTGTTTTTTGACACGATCGTAATCGCTGCGTAGCAAAAAATTGACTTCTAAACCTGCTTGTTGCAGTCTAGCACCGTAGAATCCGCCTAAAGCTCCCGTGCCCACAATGGCATAATTGCGATTTGACATAATATCAAAAAGTCAGAAATAATTATCAACAAAACAGAAATTTTACACTCATTCCCTGTTATTATTTAAAGATAAAACTAATCTGAAATCTCAATCTCAATTTTCCTCATCCACTGCATCAAGTCTTCAGATAGCTGTTTTCTAGTTCGGCCCACTGCATCGATGCAGACGTGCTTAGTCAGAGCTTTAGCAGCGCTTCTTCCTGCAACTTCCTCAGAAAATACTTGATAGGCAATTTCAAATTCATCGCCAGTAACTTGTTTGGGCGTCAATTGAATTATCAGGCGATCGCCCGCAAACATTGGGCGATAAAAATCTACACTAGCATGAATTATGGGAAAAGCAACCTTGGGATTGCTGAAAAATGCTTTAAGATTGATTCCCGATGCTGCTAGAGATGCCTCGTAAGCTTCGTGGCACATCGCCAAAACGTTAGCAAAGTAAACGACTCCAGCAGCATCGGTATCTTGAAAGCGAACAGTACGGGTGTAAGTGAAAGGCATTTGAGGTAGTAGCTGGCGATCGCAAATTGAATCGCAATTTTACCAACCATCATATCCGTAAACCCGCACTTTTGGAGAAGTTATTAGCTAAGTAAGTAGGCGGTAATTTTTTATATTGTAAAACTCGCCCTCCTCACTCCTTCCCCTGATTTCTTAACCTTTGTTCTTAATCAACATCACGTCTATAATCTTGAGGGCAATATCTTCGGAAAGCCCCAAGGCACTGTAAAGATCGTTCAAAAGTTGTTCTTCTTCTTCTGAAACCTCGCCATCTGCTAAAGCGATATCAGTTGTCACAGCAAAAACTGTTTCTTTAAGTTCGTCGGGAAGGGTTGCCAAAGCCGCATTAAACAGTACCTCAACTCCTTGCCGTTGCAGAATCATCAGCAGGCGATCGAGCATTTTTCTCATCACGTCATCGGGATAACTGCGGAACAGTTGCATCCGAGATAGCGTCATGCTAATCGCTTTACTTTCGCTGTCATTGATGTAACCGTCGGCTGCTACGGCAATTAGGGCGATCGCCGCAAATGATTCGGCAGGCCCTAACGTTACGTCCGTTTCTTGGCGAGTCTGCGATACTTTATCAAATAAACCCATGATATTTTCCTCTTTATTTAGTGGTGGATTTAGGGAGTCAGGATGGGTTCTGGCTCTGGAGGTTTCTTTGGAGATTTTGATAATTATATCAAATTTTGTTAGTTATTTATTATCAATAAAATTATGAAAAAATTAAGAATTTTTATTTCGCCCTTCGGCGCTGCAATGGCGGGTTTATTCAGATCCTGAATTGCCTTCCCATATTTCAGGTAAAACTGACATCTTGCACCATTCTCAAGAACAGGCAAGATGCCTGTTCCACAAAGAGTAAATTTTATTGTGGAACAGGCATCTTGCCTGTTCATAAAAAACTTATTGAGAATGGTGTAACATCTCGGCTAAAACCCGCCCTCCCAGCGCAGACAATCTACTTGTCAAAAAGGGCTAAATCGGCTTTCAGGAAATCAACAAACTGCCGCGCAGTCCTGCCCGATCGCCCGTTGCGACGAGTTGCCCATTCTTTAGCGCGGTGTTCCAAATCATCGGGAGCGAGTTTTATTCCAGCGAGTTCTGCCAGATGTCGGACAATTGTTAAATAAGTGTTTTGATCGGCCGGTTCAAAAGTTAAAGTCAAGCCAAACCGATCGCTAAATGAAAGTTTTTCCTGCACAGTATCCCAAGCGTGAACTTCATCTCCGTCGCGGGGGCGAGGCCTGTCGTCAAAAAACTCTCGAATTAAATGCCGCCTGTTAGATGTGGCGTAAACTACCACATTTTGAGAGCGAGCAGTGACATTCCCCTCCAAAACAACTTTCAGAGCTTTAAAAGCATCGTCATCTTCCTCAAAGGAAAGGTCATCCACAAAAATAATAAACTTTTGAGGAACTCCCCGCAACTGCTCGACAATTAGCGGCAAATCTTGCAAGTCGGATTTAGATACTTCAATCAAGCGCAGATTGCGAGAGCCAAATTCATTTAACAGCGACTTCACCAAAGAAGACTTGCCCGAACCGCGGCTTCCGTACAGCAAAACGTGCAAAGCGGGATAACCAGCAAGCAAAAACTCCGTATTTTTCACCAGAGCATCCCGCTGCCAGTCGCAGCAAACCAACTCTTTTAAAGTTATGCGATCGGGATGCGAAATAGTCGCCAACTGCCCTCCCCGCCACGCAAAAGCGCGATAGTCGGCAAACAAACCCGTGCCAAACTGTCGGTAATAAGCTGCCAAAGATTCCGTAGCGCTCGACCATTTTTCTAGTTTCCCGTGCAGCGGCAAATCTCCCTGTTCTGCTCGAGTTTCTGAATGCCAAATCGGAGGCACTGCGTCAAGTTGACCCGCTACCCGCACCCACTTGCTCAACTGTTCGCTGCTGCATTCGTAAATATTTTGCAGCACTTCTAAATCATGTCGGGCGGCCTCCACCAAAGCGGGGGGCAAACTTGCAAAATCTGTTTGCTGTGCTCGGCGTGAAAAGGGGTTTTCGTCTTTGAGAATTTCCCAAATCAGAGAATCTTTCCAGCTTGAATTTTTAGCAGCCTGAAGTTTGAACCAGTTCCCGTAAGCTATCTGACATTCCAAACCGCTGACTTCGCTGTGGTGGAGGGCTTGCAGCAAATCGAGAAAGGCTTGACCGACAGGGCTTTTGAAAACCGATTGATACAGCAGCAGGGATGCTGCTTGGCGCTGGAGGTAACGGATTTGGGCGATCGCACCAGAAGTTAGGGCTGACATAATGGCAATTGTATAACAGTTAGATATCCTGACTGGCTTTAATAAATTTTCTAACAATTCGTGACACTAATTGCAGGCCGCGCTGTATAAATTTAGATGCAAACAGTGAAATCGGGAGGATTAAAAATGAATTTAGGTACAGCAGCGGCGATCGGCTACGGCATTTTAACACTGGTTGGCGGCATCATGGGTTATATCAAGGCCAAAAGCCAAGCCTCGCTAATTTCTGGCCTGATTAGCGGTTCGCTGCTAATTTTTGCGGGCACCGCACAGCTTATGGGACAAAGTTGGGGTTTAACATTAGCAGCAGCCATCTCGGCTGTTTTAGTAATAGTCTTTATTGTGCGCCTTGTTAAAACTAAAAAATTCATGCCAGCCGGAATGCTAATTTTAGCTAGCTTAGCGTCTTTGGGCGCGATCGTTTACGAAATCAGCGGTCAATATCAATAATCTGTTGACTGTTGACTGTTGACTGTTGACTGTTGACTGTTGACTGTTGACTGTTTTTAGTGGTCAGTGGTTATTTGTTAATTGTTAGTTGTACGTTCTAATAACCACTAACCAATAACTACTAACCAATAACCAATAACCAGTGACCAATAACTAATGACTAATGACTAATGACTAATGACTAATGACTAATGACTAATGACCAATGACTAATGACTAATGACTAATGACTAATGACTAATGACTAATGACTAATGACTAATGACCAATGACTAATGACTAATGACTGCATCAATATACTGCTGAACTTCCCTGAGTTGCTGCCGCTGGTATTCGATCCAATCTTTTTCCGCCGCTCGCTGTTGGGGCGTCTCTTGCTGATACCGCGCCTGCTTCTCTAAAAAATTATTGTAGAACTTTATCGCTTTTTCAACTGTGTGAGTTGCCAGTTTCATGCGCTCCTCAAAAATTGCTAAAATCAAACTATCCATGATTGACCCAATCACTTTACAGGAATCTTCAAAATCGACCAAACTGATTCCCATCTTGCTTTTATGAACCAGAGCTTCTACAGGTTGTTTCAGCGTTTCTTTAAAAGTCTTCACAGAAGATCCAGGCAAATATTTCAGAGGTTCCGTAAACTTCGACACAATCTCGCCGCCTATTGATTGCAGTCGCTCTCTAAATCTCGATTGACTGTTGAGATCGAAGCATTCAATATAAAATTCAATTTTTTCTATATCAATAGATTGTAATTCTTTAAAAATCAAATGGAGTTCATTCTCCATAATTAAAATCACTCGCTCTGCCTGGTAATCAACTTCATTCCGTAACTCTTTGTGCAAATTATCTTTTTCAAAAAAACCAATACTATCTCTTTGAAAGATTTGATGGTTTTTATCCCACAAAAACCACTGATTTTTTAACTTTGTAGCCTTGTCGCTCCACGATTTGCGAACTTTAAAAACAGCATCATATTTGCCCTGTTTTCCTAAACTGCGAATTCTCACATCGCATCCGCTTAGTTCGCCAATTTGCTCCCAGACATCAACAGGAGATGCTCCAGCAATTCTCGGCTTGCTATTCCAGACATCCTCAGCATGAGATACATCTTTGAAACATACCTGAAGTAACCCCTTGAGTCTGAGGGCTGATTGCTTGATTTCCTGAATACAAGGTTCCACATCTAAGCTGAGTTGGGTAGCTGACTGTTTGATCTCTAGGGATTGATGTTCGTCGGCCAGCAATCGATCGCTAAACTGGGTAAGAGCCTGGAATACCTTGAGATACTCATTCATTTCCTTTGATGCCTCGTTTCCCTAAATAGCATACAATACAGAACATCTGCCTTTTTGAATACGAGCTAAGTCATACCATTTTAGATTTTAGATTAAAGAATTGAAGAATTGGGAATGACTGGTGACTATCGTGGTTTGGAGCTTGCCTACAGTTGCATTTTTTTTAAACTGGTGTCACAACATGGATTATATATTCACCCCTGCAACTCAGGCTCTACTCAATACTGGCAAACTGGTACAGCCTACTACCAAAACAGGAAAATTGCTCCCCGCAGCTAGAGATCCGGTGACAGGGGAGTTTGTGGAGCTTGCAAAAATCTTTTATCAATCAACAACTGGAACTACATACTCGCGCGGAGTTCTAGGATTGCTCGCACAGTTAGCCGGAGGTGGCCCCATACAGCCCCTGGTAGCTCCCGTGTACGTGACAGTGGCGCCGTTGCAGGTTGCTCAAACTCATCAGGGGTTTCAAAAAATATACAGAATGCTTAACTGTCTGAAAATTAATTTGGCAGTGATGCAAGCCACTGCTGCTGTCATTGGTATTGGCGCTGTATCGAGCACAGTTTTGTCAGCAGTAAACCTCAACCAAGTATTAAAAATCCGAGAAGAGGCCAAGCACCAGAAGCTAAAAATTAAAGACGGATTTATCGATCTCAGACACATCCTCAAAGATAGGGGAGTAGAGGTGATCCAGCAGATTTTTAAGGTGGCTCATGACTCTAGTTTTGAAATGCACCGCCAGAAATTGGTTAACGGTTACGATATTTTTTCTAAGGCTGTCAAACGCTGTCAGTCAGCCCTAACAGTGCCCGATATTAAACTACGGAATTCCGAAATTAATGGCGGGCGGGATATGCTGTTTGAGGCTTTAAAAATTTATGACAATCCCAGTTTGTTGGAGGGGCTGTGTTCTGCCGGAAAGCTCAGGCAAATGGAATGTGTTTGGGCGATCGAGCAGGCGATCGGGGTCACGTTTCACTTGCAGCGGGCCTACGATATGGTGAGCGATCGCCTGCAGGAACTCCAATCAAAAATTTGTCAAGATATTCTAACTGTTGTTAAAGGATGTGAATCCGAACCCGAACTAGATTTTTTATTTCCCGAAGTTACTAGGATTCTCGGTCATGATTTAAGTGTAATAGAATTTTGGCAAAATGAGGTTGATTGGATGCAAACTTTGTCTCCAAAAGAGCAGCACCAGTTAGCTAGTTTAGATAAACTCACCGGCGATAGTTTAAAAAGCAGCGTGTACACTACATTCGCGGTATTAGCTGCGGAACCTTCACTTTATGAAAGTTTAAAGCAAAAGTCTCACTTTCTCTCCTTGCGCGACCAGCTAACCTTCGCTGTGTCGCCGGAAATCCGCCGGAGATACGAAGTTTATGTCAGCCAGCAGGCGATCGCTACTGGCTATCAAGGTTTAGCTGCCTCGAATTGGCAAGAAATATCCGATTTAACTGTCGCCAACCTCTACCACTTTTTTCAAATCCGAGAGGACTCAACTGACAATTATCCAACTGAGGAGGAATTAGAAACGCCTTTTTGGCACTTTCCCAAAACCTTACAAAGCGAGCTGAATTACAGCAATTAAATGACCAATGACTAATTATATCATTTACGATCGAGCGATTAAAAGGGCGGGTTTTTGAGATTGTCAATTATTGGCAGATATTTTTCGTGAACCCGCCCCTACTGTATTATATCATGTCCGGTCAATTAACCATGATTCCTGTAGGGGCGGGTTCACCAAGATATTGAATAGAAACGGGAAAATCTGTAAACCCGCCCCGGCCTTTAATCGCGGTCAATCGATCGGACATGATATTAGGGGTAATCGACCGGAATTGATATTACACCAGTTCCTCAAAAGGATGCAACTGTAGGGAAATTCCCAACCATTATGCAGTAAGTCATTCCCATCTAAAATCTAAAATCTAAAATCTAAAATCTAAAATCTAAAATAATATTACCTCAACCACAACTTAATAGTATTGTCTTTAGAACCGCTAGCAATAGTTTTGCCATCGGGACTAAAAGTCACCACATAAACCTCATCGGAATGTCCCGTCAAAGTATTCAGCAATTCTCCCGTAGCAAAATCCCAAATTTTAATAGTTTTATCCTTGCTCCCGCTGGCAATAAACTTCCCGTCCGGGCTGATAGCAACCGAGACAATATCGTCAGAATGTCCCTTAATCGAGCGAATTAAATCTCCTGTTTCGAGATTCCAGATTTTAATACTTTCATCGTAGGAACCGCTAACAATTGTCTGGCCGTCCGGGCTAACCGCCACCGACCTCACCGCGTCGCCGTGTCCCTCAAGAGTTTTGAGCAACCTCCCCGTTGCTACATCAACAACTGTAATTTTGTTATCCTTAGAAGCGCTAATCAAACTTTTTCCATCTGGAGTGAAAGCAACAGAATAAACAAAATCTGTATGGTCGGGCAAATTGTAAATCAAACGGCCAGTTGTTGCATCCGAAATCTTCGTGGTTTTGTCTCCGCTGGCACTAGCCACAAGCTGTCCGTCGGGACTGAGGGCGACAGACCAAACAGAAGCAGTGTGGTCGAGACTACGAATCACTTGCCCTGTTTTCAAATCCCACAGCATGACTCGCCAAAAACCGGTTCCAGTCGCCAGTCTTGTACCGTTTGAGTCAAAAGCAACCGACCAAACGGTGGATGAATCTCCTGGAAAAGTGCGGATCGACTTGCCTGTAGCTAAATCCCAAATTTGGATGGTTTTGTCTTTAGAACCGCTGGCTAACATTAAGCCGTCTGGACTGAAAGCAACAGACCCAACTGCATCTGAATGCTGAGCGAAATTTTTGACTTTGGCGTTCTTCCACAGCAGACCTGCTTGGCACTGTTCTTGTAACTCCTGAGCGGACGAATAGCTGCTGGAAGTGTCGGCAATTGTTGGTATTTGACTGATGCAGCCTTCATAATTGCTGGCTGTATAAAGAGCTTCAATTTGAGTGATCTGTTGGGATTCTTTCTGGACTCGCTGCTGCCATTCTTGCCACTTGAGATATCCGTAAACTCCGCCGATCGCAGCTAAGATAGCCGCAATTGTTGCCCCGGCAAGATAAGGATTGAATTTGCGAGTTTCTTTGGGGACAATCGCTGCTGGGCTGGAACTCGATAAATCGGTTTTTCCGTTCAGATTTACCTGCGGGGATACCGCCGGACTTGCCTGCAATTCGAGGTGAGGGGCGCTACTCGGTGGTGGCCCATTGGGGTTGCGGTGTCCCTCCAAAACTGTGGTAATCGCCTTGTACAATTTAGCGAATAAAGATTTAGGAATGACTAATTCTTCGATTGTCGCGGCATCTTCGTCAGTAAGCCCTAAAACTTGCTGCAAGCGTTTTAACTCCTCGCGAGTTTCCAGAGAAAAAGGATATTCTTGCTGCATTGCTTCTTGCAGTGATTGTTCGTAGCGTTCGCCTTTTTCCCTGTATTTCCGGTAAGGGTTCAATACCTCATCTTCGATCGCCTCTGCTTCTTCTGGCAGCAATTCCAAACTGACGCGCAGTTCATCTAATATTCTCCGACCGACGACTGTAATATCACCCCGGCTGCTGCTGCGCCGATCGACTTCTTCGCGATATATTGTTAGCTTGGGAATCCGCGCCCGCGAGCGATCGCCAATTTTCCTCAAATCGGCTAAAGCTTCCGCCGCCGACTGGTACCTCTCCCGAAAATCGTAGCGCACCATATTATCCAAAACATCGGCCAGCGCTTGGGAACACGTGGCTAAATGTCGCCAAACAATTTCGCCTTTATTAGAATTTTTCAAATCCCGCAGTTTCGGCAAATCGTAAGCCGGCAAACCCGTCATTGCTTGGATGCCAATCATTCCCAAAGCGTAGATATCGCTGTTGAGTTGCGGGTTGTATTGAAATTGTTCGATCGGCATATATTCCAGAGTGCCAATCCGCACCGTTACCGGCGCTTGTCTTTGAGCGATGTGAATTTCTTTCACCGAGCCAAAGTCGATCAAAACTAACTTGTTGTCGGAATAGCGGCGGATTAAATTTGCTGGTTTAATATCTCGGTGAATTACTCCCTGTCCGTGTACAAACACTAAAATTTCTAACAGTTCCTTCAGCAAAGGAATCATTTTTTCTTCAGTTAGAGGCTTTCCCGGTACAATCTCGGTTGATAGCGAGTGACCGGCAACAAAGGATTCAACTAAGAAAAATTCTTCATTTTCTTCAAAATAAGCGAATAGCTGAGGAATTTGGTCGTGTTGACCGAGCTTTTCTAGAACTTCTGCTTCTTTTTGAAAAAGACGGCGCGTAGTATTAATTAATTTCGGTTCGGTAGTACCGGGACGCAGGTGCTTGACAAAGCACTGCGGTTCTCCGGGACGGCGAATATCTTTGGCCAGATAGGTTTGTCCAAATTCTCCTGTTTCTATGACTTCAATGATTTGATAGCGTCCATCTAAAAGTTGGCTCACCATGATAATAACGCAGCCTTTTTTTGGTTGATTTTCGCAAGAAACAGTTGCACTGTTGAGTCAGTTGTATAGCCTTTTTCAGGTAAATTAGGTGTTCCTGGGCATTGGGCAAACAGGGCATTGGGCATGGGCAAAACTGGGCATTGGGTATTCGGAATAGTTGTTTCTTTCCTTCTTCTTTCTTTCCTTCTTCCGACTTCCATCGGACTTCTTCCCTCTGACTTCTTTCCTTCAGACCTCTTTCCTTCTGACTTCTGACTTCTGACTTTTGACTGAGATATTGCACCATTCTCAATTACTTGTTTAGGAACAGGCAAGATGCCTGTTCCACAAGAAAACTCACTCTTTGTGGAACGGGCATCTTGCCCGTTCTTGACAATGGTGCAACATCTCAGTTCTAACTGAGATATTGCACCATTCTCAATTACTTGTTTAGGAACAGGCAAGATGCCTGTTCCACAAGAAAAATCATTCTTTGTGGAACGGGCATCTTGCCCGTTCTTGACAATGGTGTAACATCTCAGTTCGGACATACTTTATTTTTTCAACATCTGCAAAGCTTGATATCCCAAAAAGAAAAAACCCAAAGCGCCGAGTACCGCTATCGTGTTCGCAAACACATCGACTGTAAAAAATTCGCCCATTGCAATATCCTCTGAAAACTGATATCTATCCTCGGCTTTTCGGTCGCTGTCTGGGTGAGGGGTCTTGCCCCTCGGTGCGGGCGAGCCGAAAGATGCTCACAAATTATAGCAAAAGAGGTGGTCAATCGATTTGAGATTTTAGATTTTAGATTTTAGATTGAAGCATTGACTTGCGCGAGATGAATCACGTGGCGGGTATCCTGGATGCTTTCGGTCAATCGATTTTAGATTTTAGATTTTAGATTTTAGATTGAAGCATTGACTTGCGCGAGATGAATCACGTGGCGGGTATCCTGGATGCTT